>JBEBBF010000243.1:0-5407 GCA_041158545.1 Pseudomonadota bacterium
TTTCAGCGCCGGACCCGCTCGGTCGAGGATGCCGCCAAGCGTTACCTCCACGGCCTGTTTCAATGCGACCGGCGCAACATGGAACAGATGGCCGAGCAGGTGGCGGGGAGCCACTACCAGCGGCTTCACCACATGTTGAGCGAATCGAACTGGTCACGCGCCGAAGTTCGGCATCAACTGATTCGCGACGCCAATACCCAATTCGGCCATGGCGCGGCGCTGGTGTTTGATGAATCCGCCTTTGCCAAGAAAGGCGAGAAATCGGTGGGTGTGGCTCGCCAATGGAACGGCCGCCTGGGCAAGACCGAGAACAGCCAGGTGGGCGTCTTTGCCGCCCTGGTGCGGGATCGTGCCTGTGCCCTGGTCGATGGTGAGCTGTTCGTACCTGAGCACTGGTTTGATGACCCGCAACGCTGTCAGGAAGCGGGCATGCCGGAATCCCTGGCATTTCGGACCAAGGGGCAAATCGCTCTGGACTTGTTGCTCCGCCTGCGGCGCGAGGGCCTGCATTACAGCCATGTCGTGTTCGATGCCGGTTATGGCCATCTGCCCTGGCTGTTGCACGATCTGGATGACGAGGGCGAGACCTTTCTCGCCGAGATTCATGCCGATCAAGGCATTTATCTGGCTGATCCCAAACCGATTCTCCCTGAACGTACGTCCTCCCGCGGCAAGGCGCCGAAGACGCTGCGGGCGCAAGCCGAGGTTCAGACGGTTACAGACTGGGCGCGAGCGCAACCCGAGAGCGCCTGGCGGCGGTTGTCGGTGCGCGTCGGGGAGAAAGGAGAGGTCATCGCCGAGTATCTGACCCGGCGGGTCTTCGTCTGGGAGGGCAAGGCACCCCAGGCACGCCGTTGGCATCTGCTGGTGCGCCGGGAAATCGGGGGCACAAAGCTCAAATTCTGCTTCGCCAACGCCAAGCCCCAGGCCTCGTTACGCCGCCTGGCCAGCATGCAGGCCGACCGCCACTTCGTCGAACGCGCTTTTGAAGATGCCAAAAGCACCTGCGGCATGGCCGACTATCAGGCCCGCGGCTGGCAGGCCTGGCATCACCACATGGCCCTGGTCATGATTGCCCTGATGTTCCTCGCCAAGGAACGTCTGGCCCATCGCGATATCACCGCCAGCATGCTCTCCTGCCACGACCTGATCGACATCCTCAGGCACAAGCTGCCCAACAAGGTCAAAACCGACGACGATATGGCCGCCATGATCACCGACCGCCATCGACGACGACTCGAGGCTATGCAATCTACCTACCGAAAACAGGCCGAATCCCTGGAGGCATCAAAGTGAGGGAGAATCTGACAAAGTAGAAATAGGACGGGCATGAATTTCCGGGCTTGAGCTGATTCAGGCGCTCGGCCCGTTCTGCTTCCAGCGACAAAACGGGTCCTGCCCATTTGTTGTTTGATGATCTGGCCGCTTGCGTTCCGAGGGCGAAATTCACGGGCTTGTTTTTGAGCGGCTTGACGCTTCCTTTGTGATTGGCTTTTCAGCGCAGCCCGAGCAGGACGGAATGCTGTGCGTATCCGCCGCCGGATGTTGTACCGGGCGTAGAGGCAGCAAACCCGCGCAGGCGTGGCAAAATCGGCGCCCCGCTGGTTTGGGCGCGATGTGTCCGGGGTGTTGGCGGGGTTGATCAGTCACAGCATCGGGAAAAGCGCGCAGCAATGGAAAGCAGGAACAGGCGCCCGCAGCAGTCCGCGGACAATGGGGGGAAAGGGTCGCAGAGGCCGTCGGGGTTGGATTGGTCCCGCTGTCTGGCGGCGGATGTGCGGCGTCTGCGGGGGATGCAGCGGGAGCTGCGCGAGGCGCAGGGGGCGCGGCGGCAGAAGGTTCAGGGCGATTTCGATGCGCTGCTGGCCCGTTCGCAGGCGGCCTGGGCGGCGCGGCGGGATAGCCTGCCGAAGCCGGTTTTTGCCGAGGATTTGCCGGTCAATGCGCGGCGGCAGGAGATCGCGGCGCTGATTGCCCGGCATCAGGTGGTGATCGTCTGTGGCGAGACCGGCTCGGGCAAGACCACGCAACTGCCGAAGATTTGTCTGGAGCTGGGCCGCGGCGCGGCGGGCTGGATCGGCCACACCCAGCCGCGGCGGCTGGCGGCGCGTTCGGTCGCCGGGCGGCTGGCGCAGGAGTTGCAGACCCAGGTGGGCAGCGGCGTGGGGGTCAAGATTCGCTTTCATGACCGGACGACGCCGCAGTCCTGGGTCAAGCTGATGACCGACGGCATTCTGCTGGCGGAAACCCAGACCGATCCCTTGCTGTCGGCTTACGACACGCTGATCATCGACGAGGCGCACGAGCGCAGCCTCAACATCGATTTCCTGCTCGGCTACTTGAAACAGATTCTGTCGAAGCGTCCGGATCTCAAGCTGATCATCACCTCGGCGACCATCGACGCCGAGCGCTTTTCCCGACATTTCAACGACGCGCCGGTGATTGAAGTGTCCGGCCGGCTTTACCCGGTCGAAGTCCGTTACCGGCCGGTGCAGCAGGACGAGGCGGACGACGAGCGCGACCTTTACGACGCCATCGTCGATGCCTGCGACGAGCTGTCGCGGCTGGGGCCGGGGGATACCCTGGTGTTCCTGCCCGGCGAGCGGGAGATTCGCGAGGCGGCGGAGGCTTTGCGCAAGCACAGTTTTGGCGTGGGCGGCGCCCATGCGGAGATTCTGCCGCTGTTTTCCCGGCTGTCGGCGCAGGAGCAGGACCGGATTTTCCGCCCGGCCGCCGGGATGCGGCGGATCGTGCTGGCGACCAATGTCGCCGAAACCTCGCTGACGGTGCCGGGCATCCGCTATGTGGTTGATAGCGGTCTGGCCCGGGTCAAACGCTATTCCTACCGCAACAAGGTCGAGCAGCTGCAGGTGGAGCGGATCGCCCAGGCGGCGGCGCGGCAGCGGGCCGGGCGTTGCGGCCGGGTCTCCGCCGGGGTCTGCATCCGGCTCTACGACGAGGCAGATTTCAATGCCCGGCCGGACTTCACCGACCCGGAGATTCTGCGTTCCTCGCTGGCCGGGGTGATCCTGCGGATGAAGTCGCTGCGGCTGAGCGATGTCGAGGACTTTCCTTTCCTGGAGGCGCCGCCGCCGAAGGCGATTGCCGACGGCTACACGCTGCTGCAGGAGCTGGGGGCGCTGGACGAGGACAACCGGCTGACGACGGTCGGCCAGACCCTGGCCAAGCTGCCGCTGGACCCGCGGATCGCCCGGATGATCGTCGCCGCCCGCGACCTGGGCTGCCTGAAGGAGCTGCTGGTGATCGCCGCGGCGCTGTCGGTGCAGGACCCGCGGGAGCGCCCGCAGGAAAAGCAGCAGGCGGCCGACGAGCGGCATCGCCAGTTTGCCGACGAGAAATCCGAATTCCTCAGCTGGCTGAAGCTGTGGGCGTGGTACGCCGAGCAGGTCGAGCACAAGAAATCGAACAAGAAGCTGGTCGAGGCCTGCCACGCCCAGTTCCTTTCCTACCTGCGGCTGCGCGAGTGGCGCGAGGTGCATACCCAGCTGCATGCGCTGGTGACCGAGTTGGGCTGGCAGGAAAACCAGCTGCCCGGCAGCTACGAGGCGATCCACAAGGCGCTGCTGGCCGGCTTGCTCGGCAACCTGGGCTGCAAGTCCGAGGATTCCGGGCATTACCTCGGCGCCCGCGGCATCAAATACCTGATCCACCCCGGCTCGGCGCTGCAGAAAAAGGCGGGCAAGTGGATCGTCGCCGCGGAAATCACCGAAACCTCGAAGCTCTACGCCCGTTGCGTCGCCCGGATCGAGCCGGACTGGCTGGAGCAGGTCGGCGCCCATCTGTTGCGGCGCAGTTATTTCGACCCGCATTGGGAAAAAAAGGCGATGCAGGTCGCCGCCTGGGAGCGGGTGACGCTGTACGGCGTGGTGATCCAGGCCAAGCGGCGGGTGCATTACGGGCCGATGGCGCCGGCGGAAGCGCGGGAAATCTTCATCCGCCAGGGCCTGGTGGCCGGCGAGATCGACGAAGCCTTCGCCCGTCGCTGGCCGTTTTATCAGCACAACCAGAAGCTGATCGGCGAAATCGAGCACCTGGAACACAAGCAGCGTCGTCAGGATGTGCTGGTCGATGACGCGCTGATTTACGCCTTTTACGACCACCATCTGCCCGAAGGCATCCACAACGGCGCCAGTTTCGACCACTGGCGGCGGACGGCGGAAGAGACGCAGCCGCGGCTGCTTTACCTCGCCAAGGATGACCTGATGCGCCACGCCGCGGCGGGCGTGACCACCGACGCCTTCCCGCATCATCTGCGGCTGGGCGGTGTCGATTACGCGCTGAGCTACCACTTCGAGCCGGGCAGCCCGCGGGACGGGGTGACGCTGACCTTGCCGCTGGCGCAGCTGAACCAGCTCTCGGCCAACCGGCTGGAGTGGCTGGTTCCCGGCCTGCTGAAGGAAAAGCTCGTGCAGCTGATCAAGACGCTGCCGCAGAAGATTCGCGCCAAGCTGGTGCCGGTGCCGGAATTCGCCGAGGCGTTCATCGCCCAGGTCGGCAACGACGAAAAGAAGATGCTGCCCGGCCTGATTCCAGCGCTGATCGACTTCATCATCAGCGACCGCGGCCTCAATGCCCGCGGCTGGGCGGTGACGCCGGACGCCTTCCGCCCGGATGCGCTGCCCGCGCATTTCTCGTTCAACCTGAAGCTGGTCGATGAACACGGCCGCCAGCTGGACATGAACCGCAGCCTGACCCAGCTGCGCGCCGAATGGGGCAAGGAGGCCCGCCAGGAATTCGCCGACCTCCACGCCACCCCCGCCGAATACAGCGGCCTGACCGACTGGACGTTTGGCGAACTGCCAGAGATTATGGAAGTTCCGGTTAACGGGGCCAGCGTCATCGGCTACCCGGCCCTGTCGGATGACGGTGCTTCGGTCAGCCTGAAAGTGTTTGATGCTCCGGAAGATGCTGCCAACACGCACAAACAGGGGCTGCTACGCCTCTTTATGCTGCAATTTGGCGAGCAGGTGAAATACTTTGAAAAGAACCTGCCGAACTTTACGGGCATGTCGATGCAGTTTATGCCAATGGGTACAGCAGAAGAGCTGCGCCGCCAGCTGATTGATGTCACCTTTGCCCGCGCCTGCATGCTGGAGCCGTGGCCGCAGGATGCCGAACAGTTCAAGCAGCGCTGCGCCGAAGCCAAGGCACGGCTGGGCCTGCTGCTGCAAGAAGTCTGCCGCCATGTCGGGCTGATTTTGACCGAATGGCAGGCGGTGCAGAAAAAGTTGCCCAGCTTTAAAGCCTACCCCGCCGCCGTACAGGACATTGAAGCGCAGATCAAGCGCCTGATCCACAAGCGCTTTGTCAGCGAAACCCCGTTTGAACGCCTGCAACACTACCCGCGCTACCTGAAAGCCATCGCCACCCGCCTCGACAAACTGAA
>JBEBBF010000244.1:0-4486 GCA_041158545.1 Pseudomonadota bacterium
AGGCCGAGGCCGGTGCCGCCGTATTTGCGGGTGGTGGTGTTGTCGCCCTGTTCGAAGGCGGAGAACAGCTTGGGCAGGACTTCCGGCGGGATGCCGACGCCGGTGTCGCTGACTTCAAAGCGAATCAGCGCGCTGTGGGCGTCTTCGCCGACCTGTTCGACCCGCAGCCGGACGCTGCCGGTTTCGGTGAATTTGATCGCGTTGGCGGTGTAGTTGAGCAGGGCTTGCTGCAGCCGGGTCGGGTCGCCGAGCAGGCCGACCGGGAGCGGGCCGGCTTCGGTGAAGAGCCGCAACTGCTTTTCCTGGGCGCGGCCGTAGAGCATCGAGGCGATGTTGCCCATCAGGCTGTGCAGGTTGACCGGGGCTTCCTCGAAGGTAAATTTGCCGGCTTCGATCTTGGAAAGGTCGAGGATGGCGTTGAGGATTTCGAGCAGGTGGCTGCTGGCGTTTTCCAGCGTGTCGAGGCGCTTTTCCTGGTCCGGGCTGAGGCCGCTGCGGCGGAGCAGGTGGGCCATGCCGGTGATGGCGTTGAGCGGGGTGCGAATCTCGTGGCTCATGTTGGCCAGGAAGCTGCTCTTGGCGATGTTGGCGGTTTCGGCGGCGGCTTTGGCCTGCTCCAGCTGCCGGGTGCGCTCCTGCACCAGTTCTTCGAGGTGATGGCGGTGCTGGTCGAGTTCGGCTTCGGCCAGGCGCTGGGCGGTGATGTCCCGGGCGATGACCATCAGCGCCTTGCGCCGGCCGTCGGGGTGGAACAGCGGCATCTTGCGGACTTCGCAATAGCGGGCCGGCTGGCCGGCGGCGGCGATGTTTTCGATGCCGAGGCTGATGTCCCGGCGCGCCCAGGCCGCTTCGTCGCTGGCGGAGGCGGTTTCGTGGAAGAGCTGGAAGCTGGGGCGCAGTTTGGCCAGTTCCTTGTTGTCCTTCCCTTGCCATGGGAGGTCGCCGAATCCGAAGATGGCTTCGGCGGCCTGGTTGATGGCCTGCCAGCGGCTGTCGCCGTCCTTGATCACGACGATGTCCGGCAGCGCGTGGGTGAAGGCGGTCAGCCGGTCGTGGCTGTCCCGCAGCGCGTCGGTCATCTGCTGGATCTGGCTGATGTCGCGGAAGGCGACGATGGCGCCCTGGAGCTCGCCTTCCCGGCGGATCGCGGTGACGGTGAGCATCACCGGGAAGCCGCTGCCGTCCTTGCGCCATAGCCAGTCCTGCTGGCGGCGGGTCAGGCCGTCGCGGCTGGTGAGATAGACCGGGCAGGCGTCCAGCGGGTAGTGGCGGCCGTCGGCGCGGGAGTGATGAAACAGCGCGTGGGAGGTGGTGCAGCCCAGCACTTCGTCTTCGCTGAAGCCGAGCAGGCTGAGGGCGGTGGGGTTGATGAACAGGCAGCGGCCCTTGGGGTCGAGGCCATAGACGCCTTCGCCCAGGGCTTCGAAGATGGTTTTCTGCCGGTTGAGGTGGTCGGCGAGTTCGCTGATCCGGGATTCCACCGCTTCGGCCATGAGTTGGAAGTTGTGGGTCAGTTGCCCGACTTCATCGTCGGCCGAGGCCATGGGGAGCCGGGTGCGGTAGTCGCCGGCGGCGATCTGGCTGCTGGCTTCGGTCAGCCGGCCGAGGTGGCGGGTCAGCCAGTAGGCCAGCGCGAACAGGATCAGCGTGCTGAACAGCAATTCGGCGCCGGCGATCAGCACGCCTTCGAACAGCAGCTGGCGGCGGGCGCTGTCGAGGAATTCCAGCGACAGGCCGTAGTGCAGCGTGCCGTAATGCTGGCCCATCAGCGCAATCGGGAATTGCACATGCAGCATGCCGCCCGGCGTGTAGGTCTGGGAGGGTGGCGGCAGGGGGTGCTGTTCCGGCCAGCCGGAGTTGGCCAGCACAGTGCCGGCGGCGTCGCGGACGACCAGATAGCCGATGTCCCCGGTCTGCCGCCAGCCGTCGAGGATGTCCCGCAGCGTCGCGTAGTCGTGGGAGGCGAGCGGCACCGCGACGGCGGTCTTGTAGGCCAGCTCAATCGCGGCGATGCGGTTCTCGGTCTGCCGGGTCAGGTGCAGGTCGATCAGCCGCAGGTTGTTGCCGACCATCACCGCGAGCATGACGAATTCCACCAGCAGGCTGGCGGCCAGCAGTTTGAAGCGCAGGCTGTGGGCGAAGCGGGGGAGTTTCATCGTCCCTGTCTCATCATCTGCAGCGTCAGTTCCTTGTAGGGGCGGATCGCCTGCAGGTCGGCCGGGGTGATGTCCACGTAGCCGACGTAGCCGGTTTCCTGGAAGAACTCCCGGCCTTCCGGGGAATCGGGGAAACGGCGCAGCGCCTGACGCAGCCGCTCGATGGCTGCCGTGCCCAGTTTGGGATTGGCCAGCGTCATCAGGTGGGGAATGTGGATGTCCAGCGGCAGCGGCCGGATGCGGCTGCGGATGTTGTCGGGAATCTGCTTCAGCGGCGTGTGGGTGGTCAGCGCCGCATCCACTTCGCCGACGGCGACGGCGGCGACAGCGGCGCCGTGGGTGGTGCGCTCGACCAGCTGGAAGTCCCGGCCGAGCTTCAGCCCGTGTTCCTGCATCCATTTGACGCCGCCTATCGAGGAAATCGACAGCGGGCTGGACAGGCCGATGCGCAGGCCGCGCAGGTCTTCGACGGTGCGGATCGGGGAATCCGTGCGGACGACGAATACCGGTTGCAGGTCGGCGCGATAGCGGAACAGCAGCACCGCGCCCCGCTCCTGGGCGATGCTGCCGAAGTGGGGGCCGGCAATCGCCAGGTCGAACTGCCCGTCGAGCAGCTCATTCACATAGGTGTAGTAATCGGTCGAGGTGTACACCGCCACCTTGCGTCCGAGTTGCGCTTCCAGGTAGCGGGTCAGCGGCTGGTGGCTCTTGATCAGTGCCAGCGTGCTGTTGAAGGGCATGATCCCCAGCCGCAGCGGGGCATCTTCCGCCGCCGGGCAGAAAGCGGGCAGCAGGGCGAGCAACAACGCCAGTGGCCATGCCGCCCACTTCCGGGCAAACCGCGCCGCAAGCGGGTAAAAACTGAAAAACACTGAAAAAATGCGGCGGGAATTCATGATTTGGCCTGAAAAGGGGGGGCGCATCCGCATTTTCCTGCAAAAAGCCGGCGATGGCATCCCTCGCTGTCGGTTTCCTTACATCGGCTTGGTGAAGCCTGGTGCTCCAAAACTGAACAGCTGTTGAGCAACGGACCATCCCGGCATGGACGGGCTGGCGGCCGCAAGCCTGGGGCCGGGACTCAAGTGGCTGAAATGGCAGGGGTTTTCCCGTGTCTGGCCGGGGCTGGCACAGCGCGTGCAATTCTCAGTCACGAGCACCGGCAATCCCGCCGGCTTGAAACAACCCGTAGCCCCTTACCCATAATCAGGAGACAACCATGATTTATGCAGCCCCCGGCACCGCTGGTGCAAAGATCGCCTACAAGGCCAAGTACGACAACTATATTGGCGGCAAGTGGGTCGCCCCGGTGCAGGGCCAGTACTTCGATGTGATCACCCCGGTTTCCGGCAAGGTGTATACCCAGGCCGCCCGCTCCACCGCCGAGGACGTCGAGCTGGCGCTGGACGCCGCCCACGCCGCCTTCCCGAAGTGGGGCAAGGCTGACGCGACGACCCGCTCCAACATCCTGCTGAAGATTGCCGACCGCCTGGAAGCCAACCTGGAACTGCTGGCCTACGCGGAAACCGTGGATAACGGCAAGCCGATCCGCGAAACCCTGAACGCCGACATCCCGCTGGCCGTAGACCACTTCCGTTATTTCGCCGGCTGCCTGCGCTCGCAAGAAGGCGGCATCTCCGAAATCGACGAAAACACCATGGCTTACCACATCCATGAGCCCCTGGGCGTCGTCGGCCAGATCATCCCCTGGAATTTCCCGATCCTGATGGCCGCCTGGAAGCTGGCCCCGGCCCTGGGCGCTGGCAACTGCGTGGTGCTGAAGCCCGCCGAATCCACCCCGATCTCCATCCTGATCCTGATGGAACTGATCGCCGACCTGCTGCCCCCCGGCGTGCTGAACATCGTCAATGGTTTCGGTCGCGAAGCCGGCATGCCGCTGGCCACCAGCAAGCGCATCGCCAAGATCGCCTTCACCGGCTCCACCGCCACCGGCCGCGTCATCGCCCAGGCCGCCGCCAACAACCTGATCCCGGCCACCCTGGAACTGGGCGGCAAGTCGCCCAACATCTTCTTCGAAGATGTGATGGACCAGGATGACGGCTTCCTCGACAAGGCCATCGAAGGCCTGGTGCTGTTCGCCTTCAACCAGGGCGAAGTCTGCACCTGCCCCAGCCGTGCGCTGATTCAGGAAAGCATCTACGACCAATTCATGGAGCGCGTGTTGAAGCGCGTGGCGGCCATCAAGCACGCCAACCCGCTGGACACCGACAGCATGATGGGTGCACAGGCTTCCAAAGAGCAACTCACCAAGATCCTGTCCTACCTGGACCTGGGCAAGCAGGAAGGCGCAGAAGTGCTGGCCGGCGGCAATC
>JBEBBF010000245.1:0-3830 GCA_041158545.1 Pseudomonadota bacterium
GTGGATGAGGCCCAGCGCCTTCGGACCGCCCAGTGCCTTGGCGACGACCGGTGCCCAGCTGCTGGTGGCAAACAGGGCGGTGGTGCCGGTCAGGACCAGGGTCATCGTCACCAGCGCGAACACCAGGTGCGCCAGACGCCAGCCCCAGGGGAAGCGCTCGATGAACTGCTTTTCCTCATCCAGCTGCAGGCCGCGGGTGTCGATCCGGTGATGCGGCTTGCCGGCCTTGCGATCCTGCCATTCCCGGTAGTACCACAGCCCGGAATGCAGCCAGAAGAAGGCAAACACGCCAATCAGCAGCCAGATCATGAACTTCGACGCGATATAGACATGTGGATACTTGTCGAAGTCGTGATGGTTGGCGTGCGGGGCGAAGCTGGCGAAGCCCGGTGTCGCTTCCGGCATCTTCTTGCCGTCATGGCACTTCTGGCAGGTCTTCATCCGGTTGTCCGGGTGTACCTTGGACTTCGGATCCTTGATTTCCTTGATGCCGTGGCTGTCATGGCAGTTCACGCAGCGGGCGGTGTAGGTGTAGCCCAGCTTGTTGACCTGGCCGTGGTAGGTATCCCGGTAGCTCTTGCCTTCTTCCTTGTGGCAATTGCCGCAGGTGTCCACATTGTCCAGCTTGAACTGCTCGGAAGACGTGCCGGTCACGCTGTGGGCGCTGTGGCAGTCGGTACAGACGGCAGCCTTGAAGTTGTCCTTGTCCAGCACCGCCTTGCCATGGACTGACTCGGTGTAAATCTCGAGCTGGTCTTCGTGGCACTTGGCGCCGCAGGTTTCCGGGATGCTCTGCTTCCAGGTGGTGTTGCGGGCTTCGCTATCCTTGGGCGGGATATTGAATTCGTGGGAGACGTGGCAGTCGTCGCACTTGGCCAGCGGCGTGCCGGGGATCTCCTTGTTTTCCTTGGCGTGGAAGGATTGCTTGTAGGCCTCGACATTCCTGGCGACAACTTCCAGCCGCGGCTTGTCCTTGGCCGTGCCGTCCTGCTGGGCCTTTTCCCACAATGCCTTGTGGCAGCTGGCGCAGTTGGCCGCCGGTGCCGAGGTGTCCAGCTTGTGCTGCTTCTGCGCATCGACCACGTTGCGGTGGCAATCGACGCACTGCAGCTTGGCATGCACGCTCTTGGCGAACTTGCCCTGATTGATCCGGCGCAGTTCCCGTTCTTCTTCTTCGCCGTCGATGACGACCGGCACCTTGATCTTGTCCTTGCTGCTGTCGTGACACTGCAGGCAGGACTCCCGGTCCAGCTTGCCGGCGGTCGCGTGTGCGGCTTCCGCTTTGGCCAGCGCGTTGCCCAGTGGCAGCGTCAACAGGCAGGCCGCCGCGGCCAGCTGGCCCAGGCGACGCATAAAGGTATTCATGATTTCCCCCCTGATCAGGCGGCGGCGGGCCAGGTTCTGCGACCGGTCCGCCGCAGCAGATCCTTATTGCGACAGAATCCAGCGAGCCAGATTGCCCTGAGCCTTGGCATCCTTGGTGTCGATGACCTTGTGATCTTCTTCGGAGCCGTCATCCAGCTTGACCTTGGCACCCTTGGTCATGTGCTCGACCAGTTTCTTCTCGGCGTCGGCCTTGCCCTTGTACTCCTTGGCGATCTTCTTCAGCGACGGCCCCTTCTTGTTCTTTTCCGGGTTGTGGCACTTGCCGCATTCGTTCTGCTTGAACAGCAGCTTGGCGGCGTCTTCATCAACCTGCTGGGCGGCAGCGGGCAGCGCCAGGGTCAGACCGGCAGCGCAGAGGGCGGTGGTCAGGATGCGGGGAAGGAATTGCTTCGACATGATGGCTCCGTGATGGGTGTTGAACATCCCGCATATGTATCGATTTGGCCTCCGAAAATCCTTGATGGACATCAAGCCCATTTTTTGGCTTTGCTGGTCTAATAAGCTCATGAAATTGTGTGGTTTTTTTATGACGATTCTTTCTCGTCCCCGCTTCATCCCGCTGGCGGCCCTGCTGCTTTTCGGTGCCGCTGTCGCCGGAGCGGACGCGCCGGCGACCGTCAGCGCCACCTGCGCCGCCTGCCATGGCGCCGACGGCAACAGCCGTGATCCCGCTTATCCCAAGCTCGCCGGCATGGATCAGGAATACCTGTTGCGGCAGCTGAAGGCCTTTGCCAGCGGCAAGCGCAAGGACGAAACGATGAGCCCGGTGGTCGAAAGCCTGGACCCCAGTGAATTCGCCGCGCTGGTCGCGCATTTCTCCCGTCAGAAGCCGGAACCGGGCAGGCAACGCAAACCCGATCTGGCCGCGGCGGGCAAGAAGGTTTACGAGGACGGCAACAGCGACTCCGGTGTCCCGGCCTGCGCCGGCTGCCACCAGCCGGACGGCCGCGGCAACGCCCGCTTTCCCCGGCTCGCCGGGCAACATCCCGACTACCTGCTGAAACAACTCATGGCCTACAAGAGCGGCCGCCGGGCCACCGATCCGCTGATGATCACCGTCGGCCAGCGGCTGGCGCCGGAGGAAATGCGCGCCGTTGTCGAATACATCGCCGGACTGGGGAGCGAATGAGCATGAAACCACGCATCCTGCCCTGGCTGGGCGCCGGCCTGCTGGCCTTGTCAGCCGCCTCCGCCACCTTCTCCCTTCCGGCTTTTGCCCAGCCGGCCGCCGATGAAATGCGCCAGGCGCTGCAGCTGGGTGGTCGGGTCGCCGCGGGCGAGGAAGCTTTTGCCGTTTGCCAGGGCTGTCACCGGGTTGGCGCCCTCGGGCGCGAGGACGGCAGCTATCCCCGCCTCGCCGGGCAGCACGCCAGCGTGCTGATCAAGCAGATCACCGACATCCGGGCCGGCCGCCGCCAGAACCTGAAGATGCATCCCTTCGCGGCGGAGAACGTGCTCGGCGTCCAGGACATCGCCGACATCGCCGCCTACCTGCAGCAATTGCCGGTGCCGCCCGATCAAGGGCGCGGTAGTGGTCAGGCGGCTGCGCTGGCGCAGGGCCGGAGCACTTACCTGCAGGATTGCGCCCGTTGCCACGGCAGCGGCGGCGAGGGTGACGCCGCCCGCTTCATGCCCCGTCTCGCCGGTCAGCATTACCGCTACCTGCTGCGGGAAATGCGGATGATCCGCGACGGCGAACGCCGCAACGCCAACCCGGAAATGGTCGAGCTGATCCGCAACCGAAGCGACGACGAACTCGCCGCCGTTGCCGACGCCATCTCCCGCTTCGGAGCGGCCGGCAACTAAGCGGCAATCGGCAAACAGCCCGGCGTCCGCCGCAGCCCGAGCCACCCCGACCCACAACAGCAAGGCGCCCGTGCAAGGACGGGCGCCAGATCAGGGGAGCGCTTGGGGATCAGTGCGGCTGCTTGGCCATCGGCGGCGGTTGCAGCTTGGCGCGGTCACCCAGGCCGGCGGCTTCGACCTTCTGTTCGGCGACACCCACGGCGCGGCTGATGGCTTCGTACATTTCGCTGTCCTTGGGCAGGCGCTTCAGCAGACGGCGCCAGTAGTGCAGGGATTCCGCCCATTTTTCCTGCTGGAAGGCGGCGAGGCCGGCGAGCTCCAGGGCCTTTTCCTCTTCGTAATTGATCTCCAGCGCGGCCTGGATCAGTTGCAGCGGCTCGCCGAGCAGATTGCCCTGGGCCATGGCCAGGGCCTCGGCGTACTGGGCGAGGTAGCTGGCGTTCTGTGAATCCAGCTGGCGGGCGCGATCCAGCGCCTTCAGGGCTTCATCCATCCGCTTCATTTCGACGTAGGCGCGGCCCAGCGTGAACCAGCCTTCGGCGTCATCCGGCGACTGGGCGAGTTTCTTTTCCAGGGCCTTCAGCATGCCTTCCGGGTCGTGGCGTTGATGGGCCTCGGTCAGCGCCTGTTCGTTGATG
>JBEBBF010000246.1:0-5322 GCA_041158545.1 Pseudomonadota bacterium
GCTGCTGCAGAAGCTGCTCTTCCCGCGAGGCCTTGAGCTGCTGGTCGATGGGCTGCAGCTCGATCAACAGCCGGACTTCCGGGGCGCTGGCGGCGCGCAGCGGCGTTACCGTGCAGTTGAGGCTGAGCTTTTCGTTGTCACCCCGGCGGATTTCGATGTTCTGCCCGGTGTAGCTCCAGTTGTTGCTGACGGCGTTGTCCAGCGCCTGTTTCAGCGTCCGGGAATAGGTGAACGCCTTCTGCAACGGCCGGTTGATGAGGTTGCGGCTGCTGGCAGCCAGCAGGTTTTCCGCAGCGGGATTGACGTAGCGGATGCGCAATTCCGCATCCAGCAACACCACGGCGGAGGCCAGCAGGTCCAGCCCGCCAAAGGGGGAGTAACGATCGATCATGGTCTGGAAATGCAAGAACCGGACCCGATCAGGCTCCGGTGCTGGGTTAGCGTAGGCCGGCGATTTCCTTGTTCAGCGCCTGGATGTTGCGCTCATGCTGGGCGATCCGGTCCTTGTAGGGCGCCAGCCGGTCGGGGTTGGCCCCCGGCAGGGCTTCCTGGGCACTCAATTCCCGGCGCGCCTGCTCCAGTCCGCGCTGCTCGCTGGCCATTTCCTGTTCGAGGATCAGCCGGCGGTCGCTGTCCCGGGATTTCTGGGCGCCTTCGCTGACCTTGGGGAAACCGGCAGGGCTGGGCGCAGGGCCGACGACCGTGCTGCTGCCCACTTTCGGCGCCGGTTTCGCGACCGGGGCGGGCATGGCATTGGTCGGGGTCAGATTGAGGTTCTTGCAGCCCTTGATCTGGATGTTGGAGTAGGTGACATGCCCATCGGCATCGACGCATTTATAGACATCGGCGAAGGCGGGCACCGCCAGTACGGCCAGCAGCATCCAGTTCAGCAAGCGAAAAACAGTCATGACGGGGCGGAGATCGGTGTGAGGCTGGCAAATATCGCACAAAGCCCCGGCCAGAAGAACCTTTCGGCCCGGCAAAGCACCAGGTTTCCGGTTTTTCCGGGACTTGGCGAAAAAAAAGCCCTGATTGCTCAGGGCTTTTCGACTGCGGCACGGTTGCAGCAACCGCGCCGGGGTCAGGCGGCTGAAGATCAGCAGCTGTAGTACAGGTCGAATTCCACCGGGTGGGTGGTCATGCGAACGCGGTTCACTTCTTCCATCTTCAGATCGATGTAGGACTCGATCCAGTCCTGGGAGAACACGCCACCCTTGGTCAGGAAGTCGTGATCGGCTGCCAGAGCGGCCAGGGCTTCTTCCAGGGACGCGCAGACGGTCGGGATCTGTGCGTCTTCTTCCGGCGGCAGGTCGTACAGGTTCTTGGATGCGGGTTCGCCCGGGTTGATCTTGTTCTGGATGCCGTCCAGACCCGCCATCAGCAGTGCGGAGAAGCACAGGTACGGATTGGCGATCGGGTCCGGGAAGCGGGTTTCGATCCGGCGAGCCTTGTCGGAAGCCACGAACGGGATACGGATGGAAGCGGAACGGTTCTTGGCGGAGTAGGCCAGCTTCACCGGGGCTTCGTAGTGCGGAACCAGACGCTTGTAGGAGTTGGTGCCGGGGTTGGTGATGGCGTTCAGGGCCTTGGCGTGCTTGATGATCCCGCCGATGTAGAACAGGGCGGTTTCGGACAAGCCAGCGTAGCCGGCGCCGGCGAACAGGTTCTTGCCGCCCTTCCAGATGGACTGGTGGACGTGCATGCCGGAACCGTTGTCGCCAACGATGGGCTTCGGCATGAAGGTGGCGGTCTTGCCGTACTGGTGGGCCACGTTGTGCACCACGTACTTCAGGATCTGGGTCCAGTCAGCGCGCTTCACCAGGGTGGAGAACACGGTGCCGATTTCGCACTGGCCAGCATTGGCCACTTCGTGGTGATGCACTTCAACGGGCACGCCCAGGGATTCCAGAGCCAGAACCATCGCGGAGCGGATGTCGTGCAGGCTGTCGACCGGGGGAACCGGGAAGTAGCCGCCCTTGACGGTCGGACGGTGGCCGGTGGCGCCATTGCCTTCGTTCTTCTCGCCGGAATTCCAGGCCGCTTCAGCGGAATGGATCTTCAGGTTGCAGCCGGACATGTCCACGTTCCATTCGACACCGTCGAAAATGAAGAACTCGGGTTCCGGGCCGAAGTAGGCGGTGTCGCCAATGCCGGTGGACTTCAGATAGGCTTCGGCGCGCTTGGCGATGGAGCGGGGATCACGGTCGTAGCCCAGGCCGTCGGCGGGATCAACCACGTCACAGGTCAGGACCAGGGTGGTTTCGTCGAAGAACGGGTCGATGTAGGCGGTATCAGCATCCGGCATCAGCAGCATGTCGGAAGCCTGGATGCCCTTCCAGCCGGCGATGGAGGAACCGTCGAAGGCGTGGCCACTTTCGAACTTGTCTTCGTCGAAGGCGGAGATGGGCACGGTAACGTGTTGTTCCTTGCCACGGGTATCGGTGAAGCGGAAATCAACGAACTTGACGTCGTTCTCTTCAAGCATCTTCAGGACGTCTTGCGGGGTAGCCATAACGCTAGGTCTCCTAAGCACATGCCGTTTTACCGGCGGAAGTGAAAATTCGGGTGTGCATCATTAGCAGAAAATGTGCCAAACAGCGTTTTCCGAATTTGCTATTGTGCCACAAGAACAAACTCGCTCCTGCACCCTGAAGAGGCCTGAAGCGCAGCACCGAATTGGTGCAAACGCCCACAATAACGCACTATTTTGGTGCCAGAAGGCAATTCAGGTTAACCGCCCGAAACAGCGCGTGGCCCTGCAGCCGGGTTTCGATTTCCTGCTCGGCCCGCGCCAGGCTGTCGGCATTGAGGCTGCCGCGGGGCAGGAAGACCTCCACCTCCACCCGCCCGCCCAGGTAGTGCAGCACCACCCGCTCCGGATCCGGCAGTCCGGACAGGAAGGGCAGCAACTCGCCCTGCAAATCCTCGCGGACCGGCAGCGCCGTCGGCGGCAAGGTCGCCTCTCGGTCGTTTTCCGGATCGACATGCACCAGCACGTCCATCACCTCCGGATGGCTCGCCAGCACCCGCTCCCGCGCCGCCTCGCCGATCCGGTGCCCTTCCGACACGCTGATCCGGGCATCGACCTGAACATGGGCATCGACCAGCGCCTGGTGCGCCATCTTGCGGGTCCGGATGTCGTGCAGCCCCAGCACCCCCGGCGTTTCCTTGAGCGTCTTGCGGATCGCCGCGACGGTCTGTTCATCCAGCCCGGTGTCGATCAATTCCTGCATCGCCCCCCAGGCCAGCTCGGCACCCATTTTCAGGATCATGAAGCCCATCACCGCCGCCGCCAGCAGATCCAGGAAGCGCCAGCCCATCAGCGCACCGCCGATCCCGACCACCACCACCAGCGCCGAGGCCGCATCGGCACGGGTATGCAAGGCATTGGCCGTCAGCAGTTGCGAACGCCAGCGCTCCGCCACCTTGATCAGGTAGCGGTAGAGCAATTCTTTCGACACCACCGTCGCCACGGCAACCCAGAAGGCTTCCCAGGCGACGCTGGCGACCCGCTCCATGTGCTGCAGATTCAGCCCGGACTCGACCAGAATCGCCGTGCCGATCCCGGCCAGGGACACGCCAAGCGCCAGCGTCGCCGCGGTTTCCATCCGGGCGTGGCCGTAAGGGTGTGCCGCATCGGCCGGCTGGGCACTCTGCCGGGTTGCGTACAGCACCAGGAAATCCGACAGCAGATCGGAAAAGGAATGCAGGCCATGGGCGATCAGCGACTGGGAATGGCCGATCCAGCCGACCACCAGCTGCGCCACGGTCATCAGCAGATTGACCCCGACGCTGACCCAGGTGGCCTTCTGCGCCGCCTGATGCCGCTCGCTGTTTTCCGGACGCCCGGAGCCCTGGGCTGAGGTGGAACGGGGAGGATGCGGATGATGGTGATGGGAATGCGAGGAATGGGAGGCGTGCTTGTGGGAATGGGTCATGGCAATGCGCCGGCTGCGACGCTGATTTATACTGTGCCGTTGATTTTAAGCGTTGGAATCTCCATGGGAAAACTGACTGAACTCCTCGAACTCGCCCGCAACCGCGGCCAGGCCCTGCAACTGCCCTACTCCGGCGCGCTGACTCCGAAGGAAGCGCACGCCCTGCTGCAAATCGCGCCCGGCTCCCGGCTGGTCGATGTCCGCAGCCGCGCCGAGCTGGACTGGGTCGGCCGGATTCCCGACGCCGTGGAAATCGAGTGGTCCCAATATCCGGGCATGGTCCGCAATCCCAATTTCCAGGCGCAACTGCAGCAGCAAGTGGATAAGGAAGCCGTCGTGCTGTTCATCTGCCGCAGCGGCGCCCGCTCCAACCAGGCTGCACTGGCCGCGCTGGCCGCCGGTTACAACGATGTTTACAACGTGCTCGAAGGCTTTGAAGGCGATCAGGACGCCTTCAAGCACCGCAACGCCGTCGGCGGCTGGCGCCATGCCGGCCTGCCCTGGTACCAGAGCTGAGTCCGACCCCAGCTGTTGTCCCGAACCTGAAACAGAAGAACACCATGAGCCTTGCCCCGATTCCCTTTGACGTTTTCAACACCCTCAGCGACGAGGCCTGCCAGGAACGCATCCGCGACGCCCGCGCCCGCCTCGGCAAGCGCGCCGTGCTGCTGTGCCACCACTATCAGCGTGCCGACATCTACCAGCACGCCGACCTGACCGGTGATTCGCTGAAGCTGTCCCGCCTCGCTTCGCAGACCGACGCCGAATACATCGTCTTCTGCGGCGTGCATTTCATGGCGGAAGTCGCGGACATCATGTCCAAACCGCAACAAATCTCGATCCTGCCCGACCTCGCCGCCGGCTGCTCGATGGCCGACATGGCCAATCTGGCCAAGGTTGAACGCTGCTGGCGCGAACTCGCCGAAGTGCTCGATCCGGAAGAGCAGGTCACCCCGGTCACCTACATCAACTCCGCCGCCGACCTCAAGGCGTTCTGCGGCGAACACGGCGGCATCGTCTGCACCTCGTCCAACGCCCGCACCATCGCCGAATGGGCCTTCAAGCAGCGGCCGAAGATCCTGTTCTTCCCCGATCAGCATCTGGGTCGCTGGACCGGCCACTGCATGGGCTTCCCGATGGAAGAAATGGTGGTGTGGGACCCGGACCAGGAACTGGGCGGCCTGACGCCGGAACAGATTCGCGGCGCCAAGCTGCTGCTGTGGAAGGGCCACTGCTCGGTGCACCAGATGTTCCAGAAAGCACACATCGACGCCTTCCGCGCCAAGTACCCGGACGGGAAAGTGATCGCTCACCCCGAGTGCAATTTCGAGGTCTGCGCCGCTTCCGACTACGTCGGCTCGACCGAGCACATCGTCAAGATCAT
>JBEBBF010000247.1:0-3707 GCA_041158545.1 Pseudomonadota bacterium
CCGTATCGGTGACGGCCGCCAATGAAGCCGATGTGAGTCAGTTGCCGAACCTGTTGCGCGAAGATGACCGGGCGGTGTTCGGGGACAAGGGCTATGTCGACAACAGCCTGAAGCGGGCGGCGCGGAAGGCAGGCGTGTTCTGGGGCGTGGCGTTGAAATCCACCACCAAGCACAAGCTGACCGCGGCGAACCAGCGGTTCAACCACAAGATGTTCAAGCGTTCCCTTTTGCTTGCGCGACGGCCAGACATTTCATCACGGTGTCCAGCAGTTGCTGGGGGGAAACGGGTTTGGGGAGGTGGTCGTTGAAGCCTGCGCTCAGGCATTCTTCCCGGTCGTGTTCGAAGGCGCGGGCGGTGACGGCCAGCATGGGGGTGTGCTGGTAGCCGGGCAACAGGCGAATGATCCGGCCGGCTTCGATGCCGGAAAGCCGGGGCATCATCAGGTCCATCAGGATCAGGTCGAAGGCCTGGGTGCTGGCCAGCCGGACGGCTTCTTCCCCGTCTCCGGCCAGCGAAATGTTCAGGCCGGTCTGGTCCAGCACGGTTTTGATCAGGATCTGGTTGGTCGGCTCATCTTCGGCGACCAGGATCTGGAAATTCCGCCCGGCTTCAGGGAGACGCCGTGGGGCGTCGAGGTGTTCCGGAACCATGCTGTCATCCAGTTCCACCGGGATTCTGACCGTGAAGGTCGCGCCCAGTCCGGGTTCGCTGTCCACCGCGATTTCGCCGCCCATCCGGCGCACCAGCTGATTGCACAGCGCTAGCCCGATGCCGCTGCCGCCATGGCTGCGGGTCGATGACGCATCGCCCTGGGTGAAGGGTTCGAAAATCTTTCTGTGCCATTCCGCGGGGATGCCGATGCCTTCGTCGCTGATCTGGAAAGAGAACCAGAGCTTGCCGCAGGGGTCGTTGCCGACCTGGGTGGAGACGCTGATCCGCCCCTTTTCGCTGAACTTGATCGCGTTGCCGATCAGTTCGTTGAGCACCTGCTGAATCCGTCTGGGGTCGCCGATGAGCTTGCCGGTCTGGGGGAAGTCCTGGGTACTGTCCCGGAATTCCAGCGTCAAGGCCTTGCCTTTCAACTCGGCCGCGTTGTGGGCAATGGCGCCGTGGACGATGTCGGCGACCCGGAACGGGGATTTCTCGAGCGCGAGCTGCCGGGATTCCGCCAGGGCCAGGTCGAGAAAACTGGTCAGCGTGACCAGCAGCTGGTTGGCCGCCTTTTCCGCCTTGCCCAGGTAATCGACGATCCTGGGATCTTCGGCTCGCCGTTTGGCCATGCCGACCATCCCGAGAATGCCGTTCATCGGGGTCCGGAATTCATGGCTGATGTTGGCGAGAATCGCCGCTTTCAGGCGGTTGGCGCTTTCCGCGGCTTCCTTGGCGATGGAGAGGTCGAGCGTGCGCGCCTGCACCAGGTCTTCCAGCTGGTTGCGATGGGTTTCGATTTCCTTGCGCAGCAATTCCCGTTCGAGCTGATTGTGTATCCGCCGCTTGGCGATGGGGACATTGATCGGTTTGGTCAGGTAATCCACCGCGCCCAGCTCCAGTCCCTGCACTTCCGAGCCGTCCTCGACCAGGGCGGTGATGAAGATCACCGGGATGTCCCGGGTGGCCGCGTCGGCCTTCAGGCGGCGGCAAACCTCGTAGCCATCCATCTCCGGCATCATCACATCAAGCAGGATCAGGTCGGGCGGCGAGGCGCTCGCGTAGGCCAGACCTTCCTGGCCTGAGGTGGCAATCTGCAGTTCGTACTCCGCCGACAGGGCGGCGACCAGGGTCTTCAGGTTCACCGGGGTGTCGTCGATGGCAAGAATCCGGGCTTGCTGACTCATGCGTCCTCCAAAATCCAGCCACGCTCGGTGGCCATGCGTTTGATCTCGGCCAGCGCCTCGCCGAAGCGCAGATCGTTCATCTGGCGATCCAGCCGGGCAAAGTCCGGCGCCAGCGTGGTTCCCTTGATCGCCGCGCTGAGGCCCTCATAAACCGCGACGGCACTGACCTTGCCCTGCTTCAGCAGCAGCACCAGCTGTTGCAGCGCCGGCAGCAGCGTCGCCGGGTCCAGCGCCCGTCCGGAGTCGGCGGCCTGGGCTGGCGGCAGCGACTGATACGGCAGGAACCGCGTCAGCGCCGCGGCAAGTTGCTGGAAGTCGATGGGCTTGGCGAGAAAATCATCCATGCCGACCGCAAGGCAATGTTCCCGGTCTTCGGCAAAGGCGTCGGCGGTCAGCGCGATGATCGGGTGGCGGGCCGCGCCGGTCTCGGCTTCCCAGTGGCGGATCGCCGCCGTGGCGGCATAACCGTCCATGACCGGCATGTGCAGGTCCATCAGGATCAGCGCGAAATCCGGCGCGGCCTGCAGGGCAGCCAATCCCTGCTGGCCTTCTTCCGCCACGCGGGTTTCCAGGCCGAGTTCCTGCAGCCGGGTCGCGATGACCTGCTGGTTGGACGGGTTGTCCTCGACCACCAGCACTTTCCCCTGGAAGCGCAGGTTCTGGCAGTCCGTAGGCTTGAGCGGCAAATCCGGCGGCTGCCTGCCCGGATCATCGCGACTGCCGCTGAAATCGGGGGTGACCCGGACGGTGAACCAGAAGCGGCTGCCCTGGCCGGGCTGGCTGCTCACGCCGACATCGCCGCCCATCATCCGGGCGAGGTTGCGCACAATCGACAGGCCCAGCCCGGTGCCGCCGTATTTGCGGGTCGTGGTGCTGTCCGCCTGGGTGAAGGGCATGAACAGCCGGGCGCTTTGCTCGGCGGCGATGCCGATCCCGGTGTCTTCCACGGAGAATTCCAGTTCCACCCCGTCGCCAAGCGGGCGGGTTTCCCTGGCCTCGATCCGGATATGGCCGTTATCGGTGAATTTGATCGCGTTGCCGACCAGGTTGGCCAGCATTTGCTGAATCCAGTGGGCGTCGCCCAGATAGCGGCCGTCACCGTGCCAGTGCCATTCCAGCTTCAGGTCTTTCTCAAGCACGCTGCCGGCGAACAGGGAATGGGTTTGTTCCAGCAGGGTGCGCGGGGAGAAGGGCAGGGATTCCAGCGTCAGCTTCCCGGCTTCGATCTTGGAAAAATCGAGAATTTCGTTGAGGAGGTTCAGCAGGGTCTTGCCGGAGCTGAGGATGGTCCGGGCGTAGTCCAGCCGTGTCGCATCCGGAACGCCGGGCTGCAGGAGCAACTGCGCCATGCCGAGAATGCCGTTCATCGGCGTGCGAATTTCGTGGCTCATCGTCGCGAGGAAGGTGCTCTTGGCCCGGTTCGCGGTTTCGGCGGCGTCCCTGGCCGTGATCAGCGGCGTGACATCCACCCGGAATCCGACGGTGAAGCCCTCCGGCGTCCGCCGTTCAAGAATCCGCAGCCAGCGGCCATCGTGCAGCGGCTGGATCAGGTCGGTGTCCGCCCGCCGGTGTTGCGTCAGCCGGTTTTCCAGCCATTCCTGTTCGCGGCCGATGGCTTCGAGGTACTGGCCCCGCTCCAGCCCGTAGCGCAGGATTGCCTCGAAGGAATTGCCGACCTCGATGGCCTCGGCGGAGGTGGCGTATACCCGGCGATATTGCTCGTTGCACAGGTAGAGCCGGTCTTCCGGGTCGTAAATCACGAAGGGTTCGTCGATGGTGTTGATCGCGGAGATCAGCAGCGCCTGGGTGCGGCGCAGTTCCTTGTCCATGCGCTTGCGTTCGGTGATGTCCTGCAGCGTCCCGCTCATCAA
>JBEBBF010000248.1:0-14649 GCA_041158545.1 Pseudomonadota bacterium
GTATGGAATGGCCCATTCAGCCATCCATGTTCTTCCTACCCATGCACCGCCTGAGCCAGCCAGAATGCGACGTCTTTCGGGGTCCCCATGTGGAGCGCCGAGCAACGGAGAAGGGGCGGGGGAAGTCGGCGAGCACTGTCCGAGGGGCGTAGCCCCGAGTTGCGCAGCCGCCCGCACCTTCGAGCAGCGCAGGGAAGTCGGCGCAGCCGACCGCGTAGCCTGGGGTCGCCTTCTTTTTGGTTACTTTTTCTTGGCGAAACAAGAAAAAGTAAGCCCGCGGTCAACGCGGAAAGCAGCGGTGCATCAAACCCCCAAGGTTTGGGAAAACCCCAAACCCCGGCGCCGCCGGCCATTCCCCCTACCCCCCCGGCAACGGCGCAAACAGTGCCGCAATATCCTCGTTGCCGAATTTGACTTCGACGCCCTTGTCTTCGGAGAGGATGCCGGCGGCGAGTTCGGCTTTGCGTTCCTGGAGGGCGAGGATTTTTTCCTCGATGCTGCCGGCGACGATGAGTTTGTAGACGAACACCGGCTTGTCCTGGCCGAGGCGGTGGGCGCGGTCGGTGGCCTGGTTTTCGACGGCGGGGTTCCACCAGGGGTCGTAGTGGATGACGGTGTCGGCGGCGGTGAGGTTGAGGCCGACGCCGCCGGCCTTGAGGCTGATCAGGAAGACCGGAACTTCGCACTGCTGGAAGCGGCGGATCGGGCTTTCCCGGTCGGCGGTGTCGCCGGTCAGCTGGACGTAATCGATCTTCAGCGCCTGCAGTTCCTTTTCGATCAGGCCCAGCATCGTCGTGAATTGGGAGAAGACCAGGATGCGCCGGCCTTCTTCGACCAGTTCCGGCAGCATCGCCATCAGCAGGTCGAGCTTGGCTCTTTCCTTGACCTTGCGGGCGGCGGTGGCCTTGACCAGCCGCGGGTCACAGCAGACCTGGCGCAGCTTCAGCAGCGCGTCGAGGATGACGATCTGGCTGCGGTTGAAGCCCTTGCTGGCGATTTCCTCGCGGACCTTGGCGTCCATCGCGGCGCGGACGGTTTCGTAGAGGTCGCGTTGCGAGCCTTCGAGTTCGACCGAGCGGATGATCACGGTCTTCGGCGGCAGTTCCTGGGCGACGTCTTCCTTTTTCCGCCGCAGGATGAAGGGCCGGATGCGGCGGGCGAGCAGGTCGCGGCGCAGTTCGTCGCCCTGCTTTTCAATCGGGGTGCGCCAGTAGCGGGTGAATTGCTTGCTGTCGCCAAGGAAGCCGGGCAGCAGGAAGTCGAACTGGCTCCACAGCTCGCCGAGGTGGTTTTCCAGCGGCGTGCCGGTCAGGCACAGGCGGTGGCGGCTGTTGACCCGCCGCACCGCTTCGGCGCCCTGGCTGCGGGCGTTCTTCACCGTCTGCGCTTCGTCGAGGATCAGCAGGTGGTAGGCGTGCTTCTGCAATTCCTCGGCGTCGCGCCACAGCAGCGGGTAGGTGGTCAGCACCACGTCGTGTTCGGGAATCTCCTGGAAGCGGCTCTTGCGCTCCGGCCCGTGCAGCGAAAGCACCCGCAGCGAGGGGGCGAAACGCCCGGCTTCGCTCTTCCAGTTGAAGATCAGCGAGGTGGGCAGCACGATCAGCGTCGGCCGGTCGAGGCGGCCGGATTCCTTTTCCAGCAGCAGGTGGGCCAGGGTCTGCGCGGTCTTGCCCAGGCCCATGTCGTCGGCGAGGATGCCGGACAGCTGCTGTTCCCGCAGGAATTGCAGCCAGGCCAGGCCTTCCCGCTGGTACGGGCGCAGCTCCAGCCCCAGCCCTTGCGGCAGCGCGATCTGCTGGATGCCCTGCGCCGCCTTCAGCTTGTCCGCCAGCGCCAGCACGTCGGACTGGCCGTGGAATTGCCAGCGGGCGGTGTTGTTGAGTTCCGCCAGCCGCGGCGCGTCGAAGCGGGAGATGCGTAGCGGACCATCGCTGCGGAAGCCGTCGAACAGGTCGATCAGCGTCGCCGCCAGCGGCTTGAGCCGCTCGGCCGGCACCTGGATGCGCAGCCCGTCCGGGGTGCGCAGTTCGATGGATTCGTCGCCGGGGATGTCTTCGAGCAGCCGGGCTTCCAGCCAGCGGGCGTCGCGGTGGAACAGCCCGGCCAGCAGCGGCGCCAGCGGCAGTCGCTGCCCCTGGACGATGATGCCCATGTCCAGGTCGAACCAGCCGTTGCCGCTGTCCACCAGGTCGGCTTCCCAGGCCTCGACCTCAAGGACGTAATGCCGGAAATCCTCGTCAAAATAGATTTCCCAGCCGCCCTGCTGCAGCAAAGGCAGCGCGTTGCGCATGAAGGCCGGCCATTCGGACTCGGAGGACAGGCCAAAGCAATGGCCGGGCCGCTGGCCGAAGGTGTAGAAGGCGCTCTGCGGCACCCGCTCCAGCCCCTGCAGGGCCAGCAACTGCAACGCGGCCTTTTCCGCCTCGGGCTGGCGACGGACCCGGACCACTTCGCCTTCCGGCAACGTGTGATATTCCCGGACATCGTCCGGCTGCAGGTCCAGCTCCTGATAACGGAAATGCACCGCGCCGAAGTCGAGCAGGCCGCCGGCGTAGCTGGCCGGGTACTTGCGCCAGGCGCGGTTGCCATGGGTTTCCAGCGTGTCGAACACCAGCACCGGCACCGGCGCCACCTCGATCAGCCGGGCGTGGCGATGCGGGTCTTCCAGCGGCGCCGGCACATCCGGGGCCACCTCGTGCAGCGCGTCGGCGACCAGTGTCGCCTCGGCGGCGGTCAGCGGCGGCAGGTCGAGCAGCTGGCGCACCAACTCCGGCTTGACCCCCATGTTCACCGGGCCGACCTCGCCGCTCTCCAGATCGGCAAACCACGGCGGCTCGACGGACACCAGGAAATGAACATCCGGTGTGACATGAATCGTCGGCACCTGCCGGCCCAGGCCATCCAGCCGCCAGCCCAGCTGGCCCTGGCGCTCGCCGCCCAGCCGGGCGGGGATCGGCAGGTCGGGGTAATCCTCAAGAAACAGACGCTGGGTTTCGCACAGCCGCGGCAGCAGTTCCGGAGCGCGACTGCCCAACGAGAACAGCTCGTCGTAACGGTGCGGGTCGCGGGCGGTCCAGATCAGCCGCAGGATGGGCAGGTCGTCGTCGGCGACGAACTGCGGCGTGCTGACCAGCGCCCGCTCGACATTGCTCCAGGGTTCGGCGGATTCCGGGCTGCGCCCCTTGCGGATCGCGAGGCCGCGGTATTCGCCGGACTCGAAACTCAGCACATAGAACAGCCGCTGCTTGTTGCTGGCCGTCTTGGGTTTTTTCTTCGCCACCGCGTCGGCCAGCCGGTGCAGCTCGGCGATCCAGTCCAGCACGCCGGGGTTGATCCGGTCCTGACGGCGGCGCTCCTCGATGGTCTTCAGCAGCACGGCCGCCGCATGGCTGCAGAAACGGGGACCGCAGGTACAGATCGTCTGCACCGTGTATTCCGCATCCGTCTGCAGGAAATGCACGATGGTGCGAAAGGCCTGGCGTTGATTGCCCTTGACCAGCGCGGTGATCCGGGCTGCCTGGATGTCGAGTTCGCTGACGCCCTTGAGCAGGGCCCGGCCAGCGTGGAGCGCGGCCTTGGAAAACCACGTTTCGACATCCTGGGGGGTGAATAGCTCGGTCGGCGCGTCCTGCATGGCAGAGTCCATGGTCCTCAATCAGAAAAAGTGCAGACCGATCAGCGCCGCCAGCAGCAGCGCAATCGCCGCCAGCCAGTGGTTCTGTCGTTGCTGCGCAGCGACCAGCCGTTCGACCTGCTGCTGCATGCCGCTGCGGTCCGGCTGCGCCAGCGCGGTGTGCAGCAGCCGCGGCAGCTGCGGCAGCGTGTGCGCCCAGTGCGGTGCCTCCTGCTTCAAGTCCTTGATCAGGCCGCGCCAGCCGATCTGCTCGCTCATCCAGCGCTCCAGGAATGGCTTGGCGGTTTTCCACAGATCCAGTTCCGGGTCGAGCTGGCGGCCCAGGCCTTCGATGTTCAGCAGGGTCTTCTGCAGCATCACCAGCTGCGGCTGGATCTCGACGTTGAAGCGGCGCGAGGTCTGGAACAGCCGCAACAACACCTTGCCGAAGGAGATGTCCTTCAGCGGCCGGTCGAAGATCGGCTCGCAGACGGCGCGGATCGCCGCCTCGAATTCGTCGATCCGGGTGTCCCTCGGCGCCCAGCCGGACTCGACATGCGCCTCCGCCACCCGCTTGTAGTCGCGGCGGAAGAACGCGAGGAAATTCTGCGCCAGATAACTCTTGTCCACGTCGGTCAGCGTGCCGACGATGCCGAAATCCAGCGCGATGTAGCGGCCATCCGGCGCGACGAAGATGTTGCCGGGGTGCATGTCGGCGTGGAAAAAGCCGTCGCGGAAGACCTGGGTGAAGAAGATTTCGACGCCGGCAGCGGACAGCCGCTTCAGGTCGACGCCCTGCTGGCGCAGGCGCTCGATCTGGCTGATCGGCGTGCCGTGCATCCGCTCCATCACCATCACCGAGCTGGTACACCAGTCCCAGAACACCTCGGGGACGATCAACAGGCTGGAGCCGGCGAAATTGCGCCGCAACTGCGAGCAGTTGGCCGCTTCCCGCATCAGATCCAGCTCGTCGTAGAGGTATTTGGCGAATTCGGCGACGACTTCCCGCGGCTTCAGCCGCTTGCCGTCGGCCCAGAGTTTTTCCAGCAGCCAGGCGAACAGGTCGAGCAGCGCCAGATCGTGGGCGATGACGCCGCGCATGTTGGGGCGCAGTACCTTGACCGCGACTTCCCGCCCATCCGGCAGCCGGGCGAAATGCACCTGGGCAATCGACGCCGAAGCCACCGGCACCGGGTCGAACTCGGCGAAGACCTCATGCACCGGCCGGCCGTAAGCCGCTTCGACCTGCGCCAGCGCCTGGGCCGAGGCAAACGGCGGCACCTGGTCCTGCAGTTTGGCCAGCTCGTCGGCAAGGTCGGCGGGCAGCAGGTCGCGGCGGGTGGACAACACCTGGCCGAACTTGACGAAGATCGGCCCCAG
Source organism: Pseudomonadota bacterium (assembly GCA_041158545.1). Classification (GTDB taxonomy): domain Bacteria; phylum Pseudomonadota; class Gammaproteobacteria; order Burkholderiales; family Rhodocyclaceae; genus JBEBBF01. The sequence continues at coordinate 4,994 of JBEBBF010000248.1, forward strand.
CGCTTCCAGCGCCAGACGCAGGCGCTCGCCCCGCGGCCGGTCCAGCCGACGCCAGAATTGCAGTGCATTGGCCAGCTTGACCAGCCGCCCGGAGGGCTCGTGTTCCAGCACCATTTCGTCCAGCCCATGACGGCTGGCAACGGCGAGGATCTTGGTCAGGCGGAACAGGCGCATGGGCGGCGGAAAAACGGCAAAAGCGGGAGTTTACCCGGAAAACGCAGCCGCCCCATCTCAAGAAAGGATTTGTTTGGGTATCAGCCGCCGGGCAGGCCACCCCCGCCGGGACGCTGCGCCAGCGCCTGCGCCAGCCGCTGCACCGTCATTTCATGGAGGGCGCGGGCCGTGGGTTCGGCGGCCTTGACCCCGGCGGCAAGCAGCTGGCGAACCATCCGCCGCTGGCCGTTGCCGCGCTGGCTTTCCAGCGGCGGGCTGGACTTGCTGCCCGGATACTTCCGCGCCAGCCGTTCGTAGCTGAGGCTGAGGTATTCCACCGCGGCGGTGTCGAAGGCCAGGCAGTATTCCAGCCCCTGGGTCAGGCCGGCGTTGCCGCTGTGTTCCCGGTAACAGCGTTCCAGCTCGGCCATCACCGCATCGCTCCCCTGCTGGGCATGCAGTTGCAGGAAGGCCTGGACGGCCCGGTCGAGGTTGTCCTGCCGCGACCAGGCCACCGGCACCAGGCGGAAGGCGCCGGCCGGGGCGTTGCTGGCGGCGGGCAGCAGCCGGCTGACCTCGAACTGGTCGAGGCCGGCCTGCAACTCGCCAACTTTGGCGGCGCCGAGCGCCGTTGCCAGCTTGCCGCGCAGGGTCTGGCTGAACTTCAGCAATTCCGCGCCGCCGGGCTGGGTCGCCAGACCCGGCCGCCCTTCCAGCAGCAGGAGTAATTGATAGGCCAGTTCCCGGTCGCGGACGATGCCGGCCTCGGGGGCGCCATTGACCATCCGGCTGGCCAGATTGAATAGCGCCTGCGGGTTGCCCTGGAGCGCTGCCATCCGGGTCCAGAACGCGAACTGGCTCAGATCCTGGGCGAACAGCGTCGCCTCCACGCTGCCGGGCGCCGGGTTGAACAGCGTCGCCAGCCGCTGCTGGGCCGGCGCATGCCCGGACTGGGCCACCGGCAGCAGGGTCAGCAGCGCAAAGCGCGCCACTTCCAGCCGGCGAGCGGCGGGCAAACCGGGCAATTGCGCCAGCGTCGCGGCGAGCAGCGCGTCGGCCTGGGTCCGCAGCGGCGGCTCGTCGCGCAGGCAGCCGGCCAGCTGGCGCAGATAAGCCTGCTGCGTCCGCTCGCCGGCGTTGAGCATGCTGCCCCAGAACCCGGTCTCGACCATGCTGGCGCAGCTGGGCGGGGCGCTGGTGGCGGGGGCGGCAACAACCGGCGCCAGGGGCAGCGCGAGGGCAGCGAGCAGCAGGGGCAGGCGGAACATGGCGGACGGCTCCCGTGAAAAGTGGCGGGCATTGTAATTCAGCGGCGAAACGCCCCGCCGGCCGGGCCGCGGCGCGGGGGACGAATCGGGGGTTGGCCCGCGTATAATCGCGCCTTTCATTTTTTCGCCAAGAATCAAAGGCTCATCCACTTCCATGGCGCAAGACCTCAAGCAAGAACTCGCGGCACTGCTGCAGCAAGCCCTCAACAGCGTCGCCCCGACGGCGGCGACCACGGCCATCCAGCTGGAACGGCCCCGCGACCCCAGCCATGGCGATTTCGCCACCAATCTGGCCATGCAACTGGCCAAGGCCCTGAAGCGCAACCCGCGGGAAATCGCCCAGCAGCTGCTGAACGAGCTGCCGGTATCGCCCTTTGTCACCAGCGCCGAAATCGCCGGGGCCGGCTTCATCAATTTCCGTCTGGCTGCCGACACCAAGACCGGCGTCGTCAAGACCGTCCTCAGCGCCGGCCCCGATTTCGGCCGATCCACCGCCGGTGGCCGCCAGAAGGTGCAGGTGGAATTTGTTTCCGCCAACCCGACCGGGCCGCTGCACGTCGGCCACGGCCGCGGCGCCGCCTACGGCGCCTCCCTGTCCAGCCTGCTGGCCTTCGCCGGCTGGGATGTGACCCGGGAGTATTACGTCAATGACGCCGGCCGGCAGATGGACATCCTCGGGCTGTCCACCTGGCTGCGTTACCTCGACCAGCACGGCGAAACCCTGCCCTTCCCGCCCAATGCCTACCAGGGCGACTACGTCCGCGAGATGGCCCGGCAGATGACCGCCGCCCACGGCACCCAATTCCTCCGCCCGGCCGCCGACGTGCTGGCCGGCACCCCCGGCCTGCCGGAAGCCGGCCGCAGCGATGACGCCGCCAAGCAGCAGCGGGAACTGCATCTGGACGCGCTGATCGCCCAGGCCAAGGCCCTGCTCGGCGGCGACTGGCATTACGTGCATCAGCACGCGCTGAACGAACAGCTGGAAGACTGCCGCAGCGACCTGAAGGAGTTCGGCGTCGAATTCGAGGTCTGGTATTCCGAAAAGTCGCTGTACGACACCGGCCTCGTCGCCCGTTGCGTCGCGCTGCTGGAACAAAAGGGCCATATCTATCTGCAGAACGGCGCCAAGTGGTTCCGCTCCACCGCCTTCGGCGACGAGAAGGACCGGGTTGTCCAGCGTGAAAACGGCCTCTACACCTACTTCGCCTCCGACATCGCCTACCACCTGAACAAGTTCGAGCGCGGCTTCGACAAGGTCATCAACATCTGGGGTGCCGACCACCACGGCTACATCCCGCGGGTCACCGGCGCGATCAAGGCGCTGGACCTCGACGCCGCCAAGCTGCATGTGGCGCTGGTGCAGTTCGCCGTGCTCTACCGCAACGGCCAGAAGGCTTCGATGTCCACCCGCTCCGGCGAATTCGTCACGCTGCGGGAATTGCGCAAGGAAGTCGGCAACGACGCCTGCCGCTTCTTCTACGCGCTGCGCAAGTCCGACCAGCACCTGGATTTCGACCTCGACCTCGCCAAGAGCCAGAGCAACGAAAACCCGGTCTACTACATCCAGTACGCCCACGCCCGGGTCTGCTCGGTGATCACCCAGTGGGGCGGCGACCTGGCCGACCTCGGCGACGCAGACCTCGCGCTGCTCAGCCACCCGCGGGAACTGGCCATCGCCAACCAGCTCGGCCAGTTCCACGAAGTGGTGGAAACCGCCGCCCGCGAACTGGCGCCGCACATGATCGCCTTCTACCTGAAGGATCTCGCCGCCGAGTTCCACGCCTGGTACAACGCCGAGCGGATGCTGGTCGAGGATGCCGCGCTGCGCGACGCCCGGGTGGCGCTGGCCGCCGCCGTCCGCCAGGTGATCCGCAACGGCATGGCCATCCTGGGCGTCAGCTGCCCGCAAACCATGTAACCCCATCGAAGGAAACCCATGAGCCGCGACCTCAAACCCAAGCGCACGCCCCCGGCCAAAAAGGCCCGTGGCGGCACCCTGATCGGGATGTTCATCGGCCTGGTGCTGGGTGTCGGGGTGGCGGCCGGTGTTGTCTGGTACATGAACCGCAGCACCCTGCCCTTCACCAAACCCGCCCAGCCGGCCACACCACCCGCCGCCGCCGCGGCCGGCACCACCCCGGCCAACGCCGCCGGCGGCAAGGTCCAGGGCCAGCCGGCCGAACCGATGGCGCTGCCCGGCAAGCCGGGTGACCCGGTTCCGGAAAAACGCTTCCAGTTCTACGACATCCTGCCGGGCAAGGCCGACGCCACCCCGGCCGGCAAGCCGCCGGAAAGCAAGCCGGCCACGCCGCCGGTGCCGGTCGCCAAGGCCGAGGACAAGAAGCCCGAAGAAGCCAAGCCGGAAGAAAAGAAGCCGGTGGTGCTGCAGGCCGGTTCCTTCAGCAAGCCGGAGGACGCGGATAACCAGAAGGCCAAGCTGGCAATGTTCGGCCAGGAGGCGGTGGTGCAGCAGGTTATGATCGGCGACAAGGTGTTGTACCGGGTCCGCCTCGGTCCCTTCGCCAAGCCGGAAGAAGCCAACAAACTGAAGGCCGAGCTGTCCAAGGCCGGCATCGACGTATCCCCGGTCAAATAAGGAGTCCCCATGTCCAAGTCCTCCCTCGCAAGCGCTGTCCTCTCCCGCCGTGCCCTGCTGCAGGGCGTGGGTGCCGCCGGGCTGCTGGCCCTGGCGCCGCTCAATGTCCAGGCGGCCGATCCGGAATTCACCGTCGTCACCCCCAGCGTGCCAACCGAAAGCCCCGGCAAGATCGAGGTGCTGGAGTTCTTCTCCTACGGCTGCCCGCACTGCAAGGAATTCCACCCGCTGCTGAGCCGCTGGGTCGGCAAGCTGCCGGCGGATGTGGCGTTCAAGCGGGTTCCGGTCAGCTTTGGCCGGGGACAATGGGCCAATCTGGCCCGGTTGTATTACACGCTGGAGCTGACCGGCGAGCTCGGCCGGCTCGACGCGGAAGTCTTCCACGCGCTGCACGAGCAGCGGGCCCGCTTGTTCGACGAGGCCAGCATCAGCGAGTGGGTCGGCAGCCGTGGCGGCAATGTCGCCAAATTCCGCGAGACCTTCAACGCCTTCTCGATGCAGCCGAAGGTGAACCGGGGCGACCAGCTGGCCCAGGCCTACAAGATTTCCGGGGTGCCGACCCTGGCCATCGACGGCCGTTTCCTGGTGGCCAGCGATTCCTTCGAAGGCACGCTGGCGACCGCCGACAAGCTGATCGCCCGCATCCGCGGCGAAAAAGCCAGCGCCCGCAAGTAAGCCCGTCCCACGCCAGCCTTGCCCTTCCAGCCGCGGACGCTCTTCATCACCGGCGCCTCCTCCGGGATCGGCGCCGCGCTGGCGCAACACTACGCCGCCCCCGGCGTCCGCCTCGGCCTGCTCGGGCGGCGGGCCGCGGCGCTGGAAACCGTCGCCCAGGATTGCCGGGCGGCGGGCGCCGAAGTCTGGTGTTTCCAGGCCGATGTCAGCGACGCCGCAGCGATGCAGCGGGCCGCTGCTGACTTCATCGCCACCGCCGGGCTGCCCGATGCGGTGATCGCCAGCGCCGGGGTTTCCGCCGGCACGCTGAGCGAGCACGCGGAAGACCTGGCGGTGATCCGCCGGCTGCTGGAAATCAACGTCTTCGGCCTCGCCGCCAGCTTTTCCCCTTTCATCGCCCCGATGCGCGCCGCGGGCGGCGAACGGCGGCTGGTCGGCCTGGCCTCGGTGGCCGGCATTCGCGGCCTGCCGGGGGCCGAAGCCTATTCGGCGTCGAAGGCGGCGGCGATTGCCTATCTGGAAAGCCTGCGCCTGGAGCTGCGCGGCAGCGGCATCCGGGTCGTCACCATCGCCCCCGGCTACATTGATACGCCGATGACCCGGATCAACCCTTACCGGATGCCCTTCCTGCTGCCGGCCGCCACCGCCGCCCGCCGCTTTGCGGCGGCCATTGCCCGCGGTCGCAGCTATGTGGTGATCCCCTGGCAGATGGGCCTTGTCGCCAAACTGCTGCGCCTCCTGCCCAACTGGCTGTATGACCGGCTGTTTGCCGGCGCACCGCACAAACCACGGGGCATACTCGGCGACTGAAGCGGTCGCCCAGCCGCCCCGGCGCCTTCGCCCGCCAACGCCGCCCCCGGTTTCGCGGCGGACGAAACCCCCTGATAAAATCCCGGCCCATGATTGCCTTCACCCTCAACGGTGCCCCGCACCAGCTTCCCGCCGCCGGCAGCATTGCCGACCTGATCGCCAGCCTGGGCCTGACCGGCAAACGCATGGCGGTCGAGCAAAACGGCGAGATCGTGCCCAAGAGCCGCCATGCCACCACCCCGGTGGCCAGCGGCGACCGGATTGAAATCGTCGTCGCCGTCGGCGGCGGCTGACCCTCTCCCGCGGAGATTCCCATGGATCAACTCACCATCGCCGGCAAGGCGTATCGCTCCCGTTTGCTGGTCGGCACCGGCAAATACAAGGATTTCGCCGAAACAGGCGCGGCCATCGCCGAATCCGGCGCGGAAATCGTCACCGTCGCGATTCGCCGCACCAACATCGGCCAGGACGCCAGCCAGCCCAACCTGCTCGACGTGCTGCCGCCGTCCCGCTACACCATCCTGCCCAACACCGCCGGCTGCTACAGCGCCGACGATGCGGTGCGGACGCTGCGCCTGGCGCGGGAGCTGCTCGACGGCCACCCGCTGTGCAAGCTGGAAGTGCTGGGCGACCCGCAGAGCCTGTTCCCCAACATGCCGGAAACGCTGAAAGCCGCGGCCACCCTGGTCAAGGACGGCTTCGACGTGATGGTCTATTGCTCCGACGACCCGATCCAGGCCCGGATGCTGGAAGACATCGGTTGCGCCGCGATCATGCCGCTGGCCTCGCTGATCGGCTCGGGCATGGGCATTCTCAATCCGTGGAATCTCAAGCTGATCATCGAACAGGCCAAGGTGCCGGTCATCGTCGATGCCGGCGTCGGCACCGCGTCCGACGCCGCCATCGCCATGGAGCTGGGCTGCGACGGCGTGCTGATGAACACCGCCATCGCCCACGCCCGCAACCCGGTGCTGATGGCCGGCGCGATGCGGCAAGCCGTCGCAGCCGGCCGCGACGCCTTCCGCGCCGGGCGGATGCCGCGCAAGCTCTACAGCGCCGACCCCTCGTCCCCGACCAGCGGATTGATCGGCTCATGAACACCAGCCCCGACCCGCAGGACACCCCGGCCAGCCCGGCCGCCGCTGACGCCGCCCTCGCCCAGGACAACCCGGACAGCGCGGAAGCCGGTCGCCACGGCCACATCCGCAGCTTCGTGCTGCGCCAGGGCCGGCTCTCCGCCTGCCAGGAGCGCAATGTCGCGGAAATGCTGCCGCAGATCGGGCTGGACTATCGCCCGGAAAACGTCGATCTCGCGGCCTTTTTCGGACGGAACGCGCCGAAAATCCTCGAAATCGGCTTCGGCATGGGCGAAACCACCGCCCGCATCGCGCTGGCCTGCCCGGAAAACGACTATCTCGGCATCGAAGTGCACACCCCCGGCGTCGGCAACCTCTGCAAGCTGATCCGCGAACAGGCCATTCCCAACCTGCGCCTGTGCCAGCACGACGCGGTGGAAGTGGTCCGCGACATGCTGGCCGCGGGCAGCCTGGCCGGCATCCACGTCTTTTTCCCCGACCCCTGGCCGAAGAAGCGTCATCACAAGCGCCGGCTGATCCAGCCGTCCTTTGTCGCGCTGCTCGCCAGCCGGCTGGCTCCCGGCGGCTATTTCCACTGCGCCACCGACTGGGAGGAATACGGCCAGCAGATGCTGGAAGTCCTCTCCGGCGAACCCGGCCTGGAAAACACCGCCAACGGCTTCGCGCCGCGCCCGGACTACCGGCCGCTGACCAAGTTCGAAAACCGCGGCCTCAAACTCGGCCACGGCGTCTGGGACGTGATCTTCAGGAAACGCGGCTGACGCGCTCCGGCGCTTGAACGCAAACGGCCGGCGGGGCAACCCGACCGGCCGTTTTTGCGTCGCCGCGAACCAAGCCCCGCCGCGCCAGTCCAACCTCCGCTACCGCCAAGGGGCGCTTCGCCAGTACAGCCCCGACCATCCCGCCACGGCCTGGGCAGCGATGTGCTGCCGCCGGCCCCCTGAAGGAGGAAGACATCATGACGCTCGCAGCAAGGATCCGGACGCACAAACTCTCCCCGCAGGCCAGCCTGTGCGCCTCCGGCTTCAACCCGCTCAGCGCGGAATCCCCGGCCATCGAGGCGATGACCGATTTCGGCCGCATCCAGGCCGTGACGATCGCCCCGACGGCGACGATCCCCGAAGCCAACGCCCGGATGATCGCCCACAGCGTCCGGATGCTGATGGTGCAGGACCGGAACGACAACCTGCTCGGCCTGATCACCGCCCGCGACATCCTTGGTGAAAAGCCGATGCAGCTGGCCCAGGCCAGGAGCTGCAAGCCGGGCGAATTAACCGTCAGCGAGGTGATGACCGCCATCGACCATCTCGACACCCTCTATCTGGGTGAAGTGCTGAATGCCCGGGTGTCCGACATCCTGACGGCGCTAAAGCAGCTGGGCCGCCAGCACATCCTGGTCGAAGACATCGACCAGCTGACCGGCCTGCCGCGGGTCCGGGGCCTGTTCTCCTCCACCCATATCGGCCGCCTGCTGGGCATCCCGGTGCTCGGCTTCGATCTGCCGCGCAGCTTTGCTGAAATCGAGGCGGTGCTGGCACACTGAGCCCGGCCTCCGACAAACCGGCCGTCCGCCACCCCGGACGGCTTTTTTCTGGCTGCGAACTCCCGATGCTTCCCCACTTTTCCCCCGACGATCTCCAGTTGCTGGTCAGCCGGACCATGCCCTACGGCAAATATCAGGGCCGGCTGCTGGCCGATCTGCCGGGGCATTACCTGAACTGGTACGCCCGCACCGGCTTTCCCAAGGGGGAAATCGGACGGCTGCTGGCGCTGATGCAGGAGCTGGATCACAACGGGCTGCGGCCATTGTTGCAGCCGCTGCGGGGCCGTTGAGGCGGCCCCCACAAACTATTGACAATCATTCTCATTTGCAAAACAATGCGGGCATCACCTCGGGGAGCCGCATCATGTATGTCTGCATTTGCCACGCCGTCACCGAAAGCAAGCTCAGGGAAGCCGTGGCGCTGGGTGCCGATTCGCTGCGCGCGCTGCGCAACGAACTGGGTGTCGCCAGCCAGTGCGGCAAATGCGCCCGTTGCGCCCACAGCATCCTGAAGGATTGCCAGCGCTGCCCGAACGAAGGGCATCCCCCGGCCCAGCCGCACTGATTGCGGAATCTCTGCCTCTTTGAGGAACCCTCGCGCCGGGACTTTGCCCAAGGAGGGTCTCCTGCTTGCGCCGATTGCCGCGGCAGGGCGCAACTGGCGCTAACCCGATAACGTCGAAAACAGGAGCTTCCCCATGCAAGGCGACAAGACAGTCATTCAATCCCTGAACGCGGCACTGGCCGTTGAACTGACCGCGATCAACCAGTATTTCCTGCACGCCCGGATGTACAAGAACTGGGGCCTGGCCGCGCTGGCCAAACATGAGTACGAAGAATCCATCGAGGAAATGCGCCACGCCGACAAGCTGATCGAGCGCATCCTGTTCCTCGAAGGCCTGCCCAACCTGCAGGACCTGAACCGGCTGATGATTGGCGAGAACGTGCCGGAATGCCTGAACTGCGATCTGCAGCTCGAACAGGGCGGCCGCAAGCTGTACATCGACGCGATTGCCCACTGCGAGTCGGTCCGCGATTTCGTCTCCCGCGACATCCTCACCGACATCCTTGAAGACACCGAGGAACACATCGACTACCTGGAAACCCAGCTGGACCTGGTCGGGAAACTGGGCGTGCAGAACTACCTGCAGAGCGCGATGGGCAGCATCGGCAGCTGAGCGGCCCACCCCCGCATTCCGGCCAGGAAAGTGGCAAACTCGGCGGCGGCAAACCGAAACGGATCAAGGTACTGCCGGTTTGAAGCCGCTCTCTTTCGCATGTATCCACCTAATAAACAGGAGACAAGATCATGACCTTAACCCGCCTGCTACTGCTTGGTGCCAGTGCCACCCTGGCCGCCTGCGCCGCGCCTGCTCCCCTTAACAACCAGCCTCACGCATTCACCACGCTGCAGGCCCGCTCCGGCAGTACCGTGGCCGGCGGCGTCGCGTTCTTCGAAGTCAGCGGCGGCATCCGCCTGGACGTTACCGCGACCGGCCTGACGCCGGGTGAGC
>JBEBBF010000249.1:0-4957 GCA_041158545.1 Pseudomonadota bacterium
CTACGCGCTGGCGCTGACCGGCCAGCTGCAGCAGCAATGCCAGGCCGATTACGAGCGTTATGAATTCCATCGCGTGGTGCAGGCGCTGCAGACCTTCTGCTCCGAGGATCTCGGCGGTTTCTACCTCGACATCCTGAAGGACCGTTTGTACACCACCCAGCCGGATTCCCTGGCCCGTCGCTCCGCCCAGTCGGCGCTGTGGCACATCCTGCAGGCCTTCACCCGCTTGATGGCGCCCATCCTCAGCTTCACCGCCGAGGAAATCTGGCAACTGCTCGGCGGCGATGCCGAAGATTCCGTGATGCTGCACACCTGGCACGAACTGCCGCAGCCGCGGGACGGCGAAGCCCTGCTGGCGAAGTGGGCGCAGCTGCGGACGATCCGCGGCGAAGTGACCAAGGCGCTGGAAGAGCTGCGCAGCGCCGGCAAGATCGGTGCCTCGCTGCAGGCGGAAGTGGAAATCTACGCTAGCGGCGAAAAGCTCGAACTGCTCAACTCCCTGGGCGACGACCTGAAGTACGTGCTGATCTGCTCGAAGGCCACGGTGCGCCAGAGCGACAGCGAACTGCTGGTGGTCGAACCCAGCGCCGCCGGCAAGTGCGAGCGGTGCTGGCATTACCGCGACGACGTCGGCGCCGATCCGGCGCATCCGGAGCTGTGCGGCCGTTGCGTGGCCAACCTCCACGGCAGCGGCGAGGTGCGCCAGCATGCCTAAGCTGGCGCGCTGGCTGGGGCTGGCGCTGGTGGTGATCGGCCTGGATCAGTGGAGCAAGCTGACGATCCTGGCCCACTTCCAGCCCGGCGAGATGCGGCCGGTGCTGCCCTTTTTCAGCCTGGTGCTGGCCTTCAACCCCGGCGCGGCCTTCAGCTTCCTGGCCGATGCCGGCGGTTGGCAGAAGTGGTTTTTCCTGGCGCTGGCGCTGGGGATTTCCGCCTGGATCATCCAGACCCTGCGCCGCGAACCGGATGCCCGCTGGCAGAACCTGGCGCTGTCCCTGGTGCTGGGCGGGGCGCTGGGCAATGTGATCGACCGTGTCGCCTACGGCAAGGTGGTCGATTTCCTGCTGTTCTACGTCGGCGAGTGGTACTGGCCGGCGTTCAATGTCGCCGATTCGGCGATTTGCGTCGGTGCCGGGCTGCTGGTCTGGGAACAATTCCGCCGGCCGCAGGCCGAAGGGCAGTCCCCTTCCTGAAAGGCTTGCGATGAACCCGCAACGCGTTCCCCCCGGTCAACGGCTGACCGATGATTTCCCTGTGCTCGACCTGGGCCTGCGCCCGGGCGTCCATCCCGGCAACTGGCAATTGCGCCTGTTCGGGCTGGTGCAACAGGAGCAGGTGCTGGACTGGGCGGCGCTGCTGGCCTTGCCGCAATGCGAGGATGTCTCCGATTTCCATTGCGTGACCCACTGGTCCCGGCTGGATGTGCCCTGGCAGGGCGTGCGGGCGCGGGACGTGATCGCGCTGGCGCAGCCGCTGCCTGCGGCGGTGCATGTGACGCTGCACAGTTACGACGGCTACACCACCAATTTGCCGCTGGCGGCGCTGCTCGACGCCGATGTGCTGGTCGCGCACGGCGTCGATGGCGGGCCGCTGTCCGACGAGCACGGCGGCCCGGTGCGGCTGGTGGTGCCCAAGCGTTACGCCTGGAAGAGCGCCAAGTGGCTGTCGGGTATCGAATTCCACGCCGAGGACCGGCCCGGTTATTGGGAAGTCCGCGGTTACCACAATGTCGCCGATCCCTGGCGCGAAGAAAGATATAGCCATGACTGAACTCGAAGCCGGCAAGCCGGTGGTGCGTCCCGACAGTTATCTGACCCTGCATTACCGGATCAGCACGCTGGATGGCGAGGATTTCCTGTCCACCTTCGACATGTCGCCGGCGACGCTGCAGTTGGGTGGCGGCCAGATGGCCGACACCCTGGAAAACTGCCTGCTCGGCCTGACCGCCGGCGAGCGTTTCGTCTTCGAGCTGCCGCCGGAGCAGGCCTTCGGCCAGAGCAATCCCCGGCTGGTCGAGCGGATTGCCCGCAGCGCGTTGCCAGCGGACATGGAACTTAAGCCGAATTCGGTGGTGGAGTTTTCCGCACCCAACGGCGCCAGCTTTGCCGGTTTCCTGCGCGAACTGGACGCTAGCCACGCGCTGTTCGACTTCAACCACCCGCTGGCTGGTCAGACGATCCGCTTCGAGGTGGCCATCATCGGCATCCTGTGAGCCTTGCCATGAGTCAGAACCTGCAAGTCATCCTCGCCAATCCCCGCGGTTTTTGCGCCGGGGTCGAGCGGGCGATTGCCATCGTCGAACGGGCGCTGGAGAAGTTCGGCGCGCCGATCTATGTCCGCCATGAAGTCGTCCATAACCGTTTCGTCTGCGACAAGCTGCGGGCGCAGGGCGCGATTTTCATTGATGACCTGGACGCCATCCCGGCCGGCAGCACGGTGATTTTCAGTGCCCATGGTGTTTCGAAGGCCGTGCGCGACGAAGCGGCGGCCAGGGGCTTCCGGGTGTTTGATGCCACTTGTCCGCTGGTGACCAAGGTGCATCTGGAGGTCGGCCGGCTGCGCAAGCAGCAACGGGAAGTGATCATGATCGGCCACCGCGGCCACCCGGAGGTCGAAGGCACGATGGGCCAGAGCGAGGGCGGCATGCTGCTGGTGGAAAAGGTCGGCGATGTCGCCGGGCTGGAAGTCCAGGACCCGGACAACCTGGCCTATGTGACCCAGACCACGCTTTCGGTGGATGACGCTGCGGCCATCGTCGCGGCGCTGGTGGCGCGCTTCCCGACGATACAGGGGCCGAAGAAGGACGACATCTGCTACGCGACCCAGAGCCGGCAGGATGCGGCCAAGGCGCTGGCTGAGCTCTGCGATCTGGTGATCGTGGTCGGCAGCCCGAACAGTTCCAATTCCAACCGGCTGCGGGAAGTGGCCGCCAGCCGCGGCATCGCCGCCCGGATGGTGGATGGCGCCGAGCAGATCGAAGCCGAGTGGGTCCAGGGGCATCAGGTCATCGGCGTGACCGCCGGTGCTTCGGCGCCGGAAGTGCTGGTCGATCAGGTCATTGCCCGGCTGCGGGCGCTGGGCGTTGCGACGGTGCGCCAGGATCTGGGCACGCCGGAAAACGTCACTTTTCCGCTGCCGAAGGAACTGGAGTAAGCGGTAACACGCTGCCGTCGGTGCGTTGCGCCCGCGGCAGCGCGAAGGGCTGGTAGAGCACTTCGACCAGCATCCGGCTGGGCAGGCGCTGGTTGCCGATCCGCCCCGGCTGGTATTCCCCGGCCGCAAAGCCCGCCTTCGCCGCGGCGGCGTAAGCCGGCGGCAGATCGCTGCTGACCACGCTGATCTGGTCCGGTTTCCCCTGGGCATTCAACAACACCAGCAACACCACCCGGCCACTGAGGCTGCTGCCGTCTTCCGGCAAGCCCAGCGGTATCGGCCGCACCGGGCCGGCCGGGAATTGCAGTTCGCTGGCGCTGAAATAGTACGGCGCCAGCAGCACGGCGGGCGGCAGCGGCTCGGCGCGGCTTGCGCTGTTGGCTTGGGCGGCTGTGTGCATTCCGGCGGGTGAGGGCGCGCGGGGCGAATTTGTGTTCGGAGTTGCGTTCGGGCCTGCGTTCGGTGCTGCGTTCGGTGCTGCGGCCGCGGCTTCGGCGCTGTCCGCGAGTTTCTTGGTGACCTGGCTGGCTGTCGCCACCGAAGTTTGTGGCAGGGCGGGCCATGTCTTTTCCGGAGCAACAGCGCGGCCGGGCGGGCTGAGCCGCGCCTGCAAGGGCGCAGATTGCGGGGCCGCTGCGTCCTCTCCCCAACTGCCCAGCGGTAGAAGTTGCAGCAGGGCCAGGTGCAGCAGCAAGGAAAACGCCAGGGCTGGGGCCAGCCCTGGCGTGGTGGTTTCCGTCTGTTCCGCCGTCAAAGTCAGCCGCTGGCCGCAGCGTTATTGCTGAATTTCCCGCCAGCTGACCCGGGTGCCGATCGGGGCGCCGGTGCCGGTGCTGGTCGAGGTCGGCAACGTGGTGCTGACCTTGTCGCCCTTGGAGGTGGTGCCGATGGCGACGGTGTTGCCATTGGGTAGCCGGACCACGTTGAGGCCGACCACCAGCGATGCCGCCATGTACTGGCCAATCACGCCGCCGGTGCTGCTGGGCAGCGCCAGACCATTGGCGAAGTCGAAGTAGTTCAGGTAGCTGTAACCACCGGTCAGGCAGGCATCGTTCTTGGGCACGTTGGAGCCAACCAGCAGGATGCCCAGTTGCAGCTGCATGTCGGTGCTGACCCGCTCGCGGGTGTCCGGCCAGTCGAGGAACCAGCCGCTGCTGCTGGTGCAATTGCCGCTGCAGCTGATGGTCCGGGTGGTGCCGGCGCCGGTCCCGGAGTTGGTGATGCTGTTTTGCCGTAATGAGGCGCGCAGGTCGGCGTAGGCGGTGGTGCCCAGGTTGTCGAGGAACATGTAAAGCGACTGGGTCTGGCTGGTGGAGAGGTCCGAGTTGCCGAGGTATTTCCCGGTGGCGACGATCACGTAAGGGCTGCTGTTGTAGGAAGCCAGCAGGGGCTTGGTGGTGATCGGCTGGGCGGTCCCTGAGCTGTCCTTGGCGGTGGCGACCAGCGTCGCTTCCCGGCCACTGGGGTTGATGCTGTCGTTCACATCAAAGCGCCAGATGTTGCCCAGCAGGTCGGTGCCGTACACCCGCTGCGTGGTGTTGTTGGTGGTGGGATTGTCCACCCAGGCGGCGATGCCGGCGAGGCCGCTGGGGGTGGAGGAACTGCCCACGCCGGTGCCGAGCTTGTAGATGATCTGGCCGGTCAGGGCATTGAGCACATAGAGGTAACCCTGGCCGTCACCGGCGATGGCCGGGGAGTTGACGTTGTTGTACCCCGAGGTGACCAGCACGACCCAGGTTCCATTGGCCAGCTTGGTCACGACGGGTTTGCCGAAGGTGTAACCCAGGTGACAGTCGCTTCCCCA
>JBEBBF010000250.1:0-3379 GCA_041158545.1 Pseudomonadota bacterium
CCCCAGGGCGGCTTCGTGACGATCTACACCGATGTGACCCGGCGGCGGCAAAACGAAGAGCGGCTGGCGCTGGCGGAAAAGGTGTTCAACCACAGCCCGGTGGCCATCGTCATCGCCGACCGGCAGCAGCGGGTCGTCTCGGTCAATCCCCGTTTCAGCGAGCTGACCGGCTTCAGTTCGCGGGATGTGCTGGGCGCCTCGCTGGCGGCGCTGCCGCATCACAACCAGGCCGACGTCCAGGGCGTCATCGACGTCCTGCTGCGCGATGGCAGCTGGTCCGGCGAGTTGCGCGGCCGCCGCAAGGACGGGCGCGAATTCAGCATGGGGCTGAATGCCACGCTGGCGGCGGACGAAGGCCCGGTCCGGGACGAGGACGGCGACAACAGCCATATCCTGTGGATCTTTTCCGACATCAGCGAGCGCAAGCAGGCCGAGGAGTACATCAACCGCCTGGCCCACCACGACACGCTGACCGGGCTGCCGAACCGCTTTTCGCTGCTGGCGCGGCTGGAGCAGGCGCTGCCCGAGGCACGTCGTTACGGCTGGAGCGTCGCGCTGCTGTTCATCGACCTGGATCGCTTCAAGGTCATCAACGACACCCTGGGCCACCAGGTCGGCGACCAGTTGCTGATCGAGGTCGCCCGGCGTCTGGCCAGCACCGTCCGCGAATCCGACACCGTCGCCCGGCTGGGCGGCGACGAATTCGTCATCGTGCTGCCGGACATCAACACCGGCTCCGATGCGGCGACGGTGGCCGGCAAGGTCATCGATGCGCTGTCCGACCCGATCCACCTCGCCGGGCAGGACCTGCACACCAGCCCGTCCATCGGCATCAGCCTGTATCCGACCGACGGCGGCGATGTCGATACGATCATGCGCAACGCCGACACGGCGATGTACCACGCCAAGTCCAGCGGCCGGAACAACTACCAGTTCTACGCCGAGGAAATGAACCGGGCGGCCTCCGAGCGGCTCGATCTGGAACGCAAGCTGCGCAACGCGCTGGCGCACCAGGAATTCACGCTGAACTTCCAGCCGCAGTTCTCGGCGCAGACCGGGCTGCCGACCGGGGTCGAGGCGCTGCTGCGCTGGGTGCATCCGGTGGATGGGCCGATTTCCCCGGCCAAGTTCGTGCCGGTGGCCGAGGAAACCGGGCTGATCGCCGCGATTGGCGACTGGGTGCTGGTCGCCGCCTGCGGTCAGGTCCAGGCCTGGATCGACGCCGGGCTGCCGCCGATCCGGCTGGCGGTGAACATCTCGGCGCGGCAGTTGCGCAAGCGGGATTTCGTCGAAATGGTCGCCGGCGCCATCGCCACCTCCGGGCTGGACCCGGCGCTGCTGGAACTGGAAATCACCGAAAGCGTGGTGATGGAGCAACCGGAAGACGCGGTGCGCATCCTCAACACGCTGCGCAAGCTTGGCGTCACCATCGCCATCGACGATTTCGGCACCGGCTATTCCTCGCTGTCCTACCTCAAGCGCTTCCCGATTGACCACCTGAAGATCGACCGCTCCTTCGTTTCCGACATCGAGAGCGATATGAACGACCGGGCGATTGCCTTCGGCACCATCGCCCTGGCCCACTCCCTCGGGCTGCGGGTCATCGCCGAAGGGGTGGAAACCCAGGAGCAGTTCGATCTGCTGCGCGATGACGGCTGCGACGAGATTCAGGGCTACCTGCTGTCCCGGCCGCTGCCGGCGGACACCGCCTTCCGCTTCCTCCATGACAAGCTGAACGCGGGGTAAAATCCGCGCCGTTTTCGCCGCCGCGGCCCGGCCCGGCGGCCACCGTCTTTCATTCATTACCGCTATCAGGAACGCCCATGCGCCGCATTTCGCTTTCGCAATACCTCATCGACAAACAACGGGAAAAGAACCTGCTGCCCGCCGACCTGCGGCTGCTGATCGAAGTGGTCGGCCGGGCCTGCAAGCGGATTGCCGTCGCCATCGGCAAGGGCGGGCTGGGTGATGTGCTGGGCGAAGCCGGCAGCGACAATGTCCAGGGCGAAGCCCAGAAGAAGCTGGACGTGCTGTCCAACGAGATCCTGCTGGAAGCCAACGAGTGGGGCGGTCACCTGGCGGCGATGGCCTCCGAGGAAATGGACCTGCCGCACATCATCCCCAACGAGTATCCCCTGGGCGCCTACCTGCTGCTGTTCGACCCGCTGGATGGCTCCTCGAATATCGACGTCAATGTCTCGATCGGCACCATCTTCTCGGTGCTGCGCTGCCCGGAAGGCGCCGATCTCAGCACGCCGGAAGCCGCGCAGGCCGCATTCCTGCAGCCCGGCGTCCAGCAGGTTGCCGCCGGCTACACCGTCTATGGCCCGACCACGCTGCTGGTGTTGAGCGTCGGCGACGGCGTCGATGCCTTCACGCTGGACCGGGAAACCGGCTCCTTCCTGCTGACCCAGCGCGGCATGCAGATTCCGGCCGAGACCAAGGAATTCGCGATCAACATGTCCAACCAGCGCCATTGGGAAGCTCCGGTGCAGCGTTACGTGGCCGAAATGCAGCAGGGCAAGGAAGGGCCGCTGGGCAAGGATTACAACATGCGCTGGGTGGCCTCGATGGTCGCCGACGTGCATCGGATCATGACCCGCGGCGGCATCTTCATGTACCCGATAGACGCCAAGACCCGGGACAAGGGCGGCAAGCTGCGGCTGATGTACGAAGCCAATCCGATGGCCTTCCTGGTCGAGCAGGCGGGCGGCGCCGCAACCACCGGCCGCGAACGCATTCTCGACATTCCCCCGGCCAGGCTGCACCAGCGGGTGCCAGTGATCCTTGGTTCGAGAAGCGAAGTCGAGCGGGTGACCGGCTACCACCTGGGCGCCTGAATCCGGGTCCGGGTCATGACGGCCGGGACGCGGCGCAGGCGGCGATTCAGGCCATGATCCCGGCCAACTCTATCCAAAGTCCCGGCTTTTCCGGATAATTCTGCTTTTTTCCCGCGCCGGCCCGCTCCGGCGCCGAACCTGGAATCAAGCATGAGTGTGACGACGGCCCAGCCCCCAGTTTTCAACCCCCTGACCGGCGCCATTCGCGCACTGGCCATGGATGCCGTGCAAAAGGCCAATTCCGGCCACCCCGGCGCGCCGCTGGGCATGGCGGAAATCGCCGAAGTGCTGTGGCGCCGCCACCTGAAGCACAACCCCGCCAACCCGAAATGGGCCGACCGTGACCGCTTCGTGCTGTCCAATGGTCATGGCTCGATGCTGATCTACGCGCTGCTGCACCTGACCGGCTACAAGCTGCCGATCGGCGAACTCAAGAACTTCCGCCAGCTGCACAGCAAGACCGCCGGCCACCCCGAAGTGGGCGTGACCCCGGGCGTGGAAACCACCACCGGCCCGCTGGGCCAGGGCATCACCAACGC
>JBEBBF010000251.1:0-3974 GCA_041158545.1 Pseudomonadota bacterium
CGAACCCGCGGCCCCCACCGAAGAAGCGCCGCCGCTGGCGATGGAAGTGCCGGTCTGGCCGGATGCTTCCGCCCGGCTGGCCCAGGAAGCCTTCATGCGCGGCGTTGAAGCGGAACTGGAGCAGATGCGCGATGAAATCGACGCGCTGCGCAGCGAAGTTGCCGCGATGCGCGAGGACATGCGCAAGGAAGTCGGCCAGTTCCGCAGCACCCAATACATCGCGCCGATGTACGGCGATGCGATGCAGCTGGCTCAGGCCGGCCATGACGCCGCCCGGATCGCCGAACGCTGCGGCATCGCCCGGGCCGAAGCCGAGCTGGTGGTGGCGCTGGTCCGCAATCAACAGGAGTCCTGAGCCCCATGGCCCCGAATCCCCGCTCCATGCCGCCGTCGCCGACCACGGTGCCGCACCGGCGCCCGGCGACGTCCGCGCCGGCCAGCCCGCCACCGCCAGAGCCGGAACCCGAGGAAGAAGGCTCCGACCTGCGGATCAAGCTGATCAAGCGACTGAGTCTGGCCGGCGGGGTGATCCTGCTGCTGTTGCTGGGCCTCCACTGGCTGGATCAGGGCGGCCCCGGCGAAGAGGCGGAACCCCGCTTCACCCGGCCGGTCCCGGTCGGCGGCAAGATCGAAGCCCGCCAGGAAGTGATCAAGCCGGTGGTGCCGGCGCCGCCCGATCTGCAGCCGCCGCCGGGCATGGCCGGGGATACCCCGCCCGCCGCCCCTGCGCCGCAAGCCGTCCCGGAAGCGCCGGTGGCCGCGGCGCCGCCGACGCCGGCTGCGCCTGTCACTGCGCCGGCCGCTGCGCCGGCCTCTTCGCCGGCCTCTTCGCCGTCTGCCTCCGCCTCTGCCGCACCCCGGCCAGCGGCTGAATCCCACCCGAGCCGGCCGACGCCGGTCCGCGGTCTGGCGCTGCCGGGGAGCAATTCGACAGCGGAGACCCCGCCCTCCGCCCCGGCGCGGGTGACGCTGGCACCGGCGGCGCCGCAAGTGGCCGCTGCGCCGCCCAGCCGGGTGGTCGAATCGGGCCGGAACGGACTGCCGGCGCGGAAATCGCCGCAGGAGCCGCTGACGGCGCCACCCGAGGAAAAATTGCCCAGCGGCGACCCGGCGCTGATTCGCCTGCCGCCGATGTTGCCGCGCCAGGCTTCCGGCTTCCTGTTGCAGGCCGGCGTCTTCAATTCCACCGGGCGGGCTGAGGAAATCTACGCGACGTTGCAAAAGCACGGCGTGCCGGCGACGCTGGAAGCCCGGGTCCAGGTCGGGCCGTTCCGCAACAAGGCGGAGGCGGAGCAGGCGCGCAGCAAGCTGCAGGCCCTGGGGATCGACGTCCAGGTGCTGGCCCCCAATCGCGGCCACTGATGCGCTGGCTGGCCCTGCTGCGCCCCGGTGATCTGCTGCTGATCCTGCTGGCGGCGCTGGCGGTGGGGCGCAGCCTGCCCCTGTTCTGGCAGGGCGGGTTTGCTGAAAAGGCGGTGGTGCGGCGCGATGGTCAGGTCTTCGCCGAACTGGACCTGCGCACGGCGCGCCAGTTGCGGGTGCCCGGCCCGCTGGGGGAAACCCTGATCCAGATCGAGCCCGGCCGCGCCCGCGTCGCCAGCGACCCCGGTCCCCGCCAGTATTGCGTCCGTCAGGGCTGGCTGCTGCGCCCCGGCGAAATCGCGATCTGCGCTCCCAACCGTGTCAGCCTGCAGATTGCCGGCCGCACCCGTGCCTATGACTCCCTCGGTTATTGAACTGGCGGTGACGCCCGAGGACCGGCGGGTTGCCCGGCTGGCGGCGGCGGCGGTGGGGCTGTCGCTGCTCGATGCGGCGATTCCGACGCCCTTGCCCGGCGTCAAACCCGGCCTCGCCAATATCGTCACGCTGCTGGTCCTGGCCCGTTACGGCTGGGCGACCGCCGCCTGGGTCACGGCGCTGCGGGTGCTGGCGGGGAATGTGCTGCTTGGCCAGTTTCTCGCGCCGGGTTTTTTCCTCAGTCTGACCGGGGCGGTGCTGAGCCTGCTGGTGCTGGCGCTGGCCCGGCGGCTGCCGGCGCGCTGGTTCGGCCCGGTCAGCTGGAGCCTGCTGGCGGCCTTTGCCCACATCGGTGGCCAGCTGCTGCTGGCGCGGCTGTGGCTGATCCCCCACGACGGGGTCTTCCTGCTGGCGCCGCTGTTTGCGCTGGCGGCCCTGGTTTTCGGTACCATCAACGGCCTGATCGTCGCCCGGCTGCTGCAGGAATTGCCGGCGTCCCCGGAGAACCCCGATGTCTGAACCGATTTGCCTGGCCTGGACCGGCGCGTCCGGCTTGCCCTACGGCCTGCGGCTGCTGGAATGCCTGCTGGCCGCCGGGCGGGATGTGCAGTTGCTGTTTTCCCGTGCCGCCCAGATCGTCGCCCAGCAGGAAATGGATCTGGTGCTGCCCGGTCAGCCGGAGGCAGCGCGGACGCTGTTGCTGCAGCGGTTTCCCGGTCTGCCGGGCAAGCTGGCGGTCTATGGCCGGGAGGAATGGTTTGCGCCGGTGGCTTCCGGCAGCAATCCGCCGGCGGCGATGGTGATCTGCCCCTGCACGATGGGGACGCTGGCGGCGATTGCCCAGGGGATGGCGGACAAGCTGATCGAGCGGGCCGCGGATGTGGTGCTGAAGGAGCGGCGGCCGCTGATCCTGGTGCCGCGGGAAACGCCGCTGTCGGTGATCCACCTGGAGAACATGCTGCGGCTGGCGCGGGCCGGCGCGGTGATCCTGCCGCCGGCGCCGGGTTTCTACCATCGCCCGACGACGATGCAGGGTCTGGTCGATTTCGTGGTGGCCCGGGTGCTGGATCAGTTGCGGGTGCCGCATGATTTGATGCAAAAGTGGGGCGAAGCCAGTGAGCCTGTTTGATTTCAAGTGGTGGCATCGGCCGGATGCCGAGCGGGAAAAGCGTGAAATCCCGCTGTTTCCGCTGAGCGCGGTGCTGTTTCCCGGCGGCCGGCTGGGGCTGAAGGTCTTCGAGCAGCGTTATCTCGACATGACCGCCGCCTGCATGAAGGCGCAGACCCCGTTTGGCATTTGTCTGATTGCCGAAGGCCAGGAGGTCGGCGCCACGGCGGAGCCGCACAGCATCGGCACGCTGGCGGAGATCGTCAGCTGGGACATGGAACAGTTGGGCATCCTGATGCTGTCGGTGCGGGGCGGCGCCCGTTTTCGCATCCTGGAGCGGCACAGCGAGGCCAGCGGGCTGCTGCGGGCGCGGGTCGAGTTGTTGCCGACGGCGCCGCCGCAGCCGGTGCCGGATGCGTTGCAGCCGCTGTTGCCGTTGCTGCAGCGGATCGTCGCCGATCTGGGGCCGGAGAAAGTGCCGGAGCCCCACGCCTTTGACGACATGGGCTGGGTCGGCTACCGGCTCTCCGAGGTGATGCCGGTGCAGAACCTCGCGAAGCAGAAGCTGCTGGAGCTGGATGACGACCTGTCCCGGCTGGAAATCCTCGACCGCTTCCTGCGCCAGCGCGGCGTCCTCAAGTAAGCGCGTCGGCCAGGTTTTGCAGCAGCTTGCGGATCGGCGTCGGCAAGGCCGCGCCGGCCAGCTGATCCAGCGGCAGCCAGACTGCCTCCCCTTCGTTGACCAGACCCGGCGGCGCATCCAGCCGCAACAGCCGCGGCTGCAGCAGCAGCCGGAAGTGGGTGAAAGTGTGGCTGAACGCCGGCAAAGTCTCGGCAGATGCCGCGACCAGCCCGGTCTGGCGCCATGCCGTCGGCAGGCTTTCCCCTTCCGGCGGCACCAGCAGCCCACCCCAGATGCCGTGTAGCGGCCGCTTTTCCAGATAAACCCGGTCGCCGGCCAGCAGCAGCCAGTACGTCGCGCTGCGTTGCGGCACCACCCGGCCGGGGCGGGCGACCGGCAATTCATCTTGTCGCCCCAGCGTCCGCGCCTGACAGCTTTCCCGCAGCGGACAACGCTCGCAGGCGGGCTTGCGCCGGGTGCAACAGGTGGCGCCCAGGTCCATCAGCG
>JBEBBF010000252.1:0-3320 GCA_041158545.1 Pseudomonadota bacterium
GGCTTCGCCCCCGACCGGAACCTGGACGGCGGAATTGATCAGGGATTTTTCGGCGTTTTCCGACAGCATGCGGAAATGCGATTCCATGACCTGGGTGATGTCCTGCTGCATGCCCAGCACCAGCTCGTAGAGGTTGTGATAGTAGTGGCGGGTCCGCTCCAGCGTCGGCTGGGTGGCGCTGATCACGGCCTGCGGGTCACGCGCCTGCAGCAATTCCTGGGTGCTGGAGGCGCCCTGATGCAGCGCATCGCGCATCGTGCTCAGGTTCAGGCTGGCGAGTTTTTCCATGTTGTTGAGGGTGGTGTGCATCAGGGACACCAGAGCATCAACGCCGGCTTGTTGCGCATTGACCAACTCGACAGGGGGTTTGCTGACCATGGTCTTCTCCTCGGACAAAAGGCTATGAAAAATGTCGGATATTTTACGTCAAGCCCCTGCGGGCCGCTTGGGTCTCACGAGCTTGTTTCAGCGCTGCGGCGGCTTGTCCTGAGCTTCGGCCCGGCCCTTGCCCTGGCTCTGCGCCCGCCGGTCCAGCTCGCGCAGATGCTGCAGCTTTTCCCCGATCCTGCCTTCGAGGCCGCGGGGCGTCGGCTGGTACCAGCTGACTGAGGGCATGCCCTGGGGAAAATAGTCTTCCCCGGCGGCGTAGGCCTCGTTTTCGTCGTGGGCGTAGCGGTATTCCTTGCCGTAACCGAGATCCTTCATTAGTCGGGTCGGGGCATTGCGCAGGTGTTCCGGGACCGGGCGGGAACGGTCCTTGGCGACAAAGGCGCGGGCGGCGTTGTAGGCCTGGTAGGCGGCGTTGGACTTGGCGGCGACGGCGAGGTAGAGCACGGCTTCGGCCAGCGCCAGTTCGCCTTCGGGCGAGCCGAGGCGCTCGTAGGTTTCCGCCGCGTCCAGCGCCATCCGGCTGGCGCGGGGGTCGGCCAGGCCGATGTCTTCCCAGGCCATCCGGACAATGCGGCGGGCGAGGTAGCGAGGGTCGGCGCCGCCATCGAGCATCCGGACCAGCCAGTACAGTGCCGCGTCCGGATTGGAGCCGCGGACGGATTTATGCAGCGCTGAAATCTGGTCGTAAAAGGCATCGCCGCCCTTGTCGAAGCGGCGGAGATTTTGCGCCTGGGCGGTTTCGACGAATTCGCCACTGATCTGGCTGAGGCCGGCGGCGTGGGCGGCGGTGCGGAGTTGTTCCAGCAGGTTGAGCAGCCGGCGGGCGTCGCCATCGGCCAGTCCGACCAGGCGTTCCCGGGCGGTGGCGTCAAATTCCAGGTCGGCCAGCGCCTGTTGCCGGGCGCGGTCGAACAATTGCCCCAGTTCCTGTTCGTCCAGGGGTTTCAGTACATAGACCGCGGCCCGCGACAGCAGCGCCGAATTGACTTCGAACGAGGGGTTTTCCGTCGTTGCGCCGACGAAGGTGATGGTCCCGGATTCGACGAAGGGCAGGAAAGCGTCCTGCTGCGCCTTGTTGAAGCGATGAATTTCATCGACGAACAGGATGGTCTGCTTGCCCTGGTCGCGCCAGAGTTCGGCCTGGGCGATGGCGTCGCGGACGTCCTTGACCCCGGACAGCACCGCGGAGAGGGCAATGAATTCGCAGCGGAACTGGTGGGCCATCATCCGCGCCAGCGTGGTCTTGCCGACTCCGGGGGGGCCCCAGAGGATCATGGAGTGGGGCTGGCCGGATTCGAAGGCCAGCCGTAGCGGTTTGCCGGGGCCGAGCAGGTGTTGCTGGCCGATCAGGTCATCGGGCTGGCGCGGGCGCAGTTGTTCGGCGAGGGGGGCGTGGCGTTCGGGTTGGGAAAACAGGTCGGTCATGGGGGCGAGGTCAGGGGCAGGCGGTGCGCAGCGGGGCGGCGATGTCCTGGGCAAAATGGGCCGAGCCGGCCGGGGAGAAATGCACGTTGTCGACGAAGTCGGCTTCCTGGTAGCCGCGGTTGGCCAGGTCGATGCCGACGATGCCCAGCTGCCGGGCTTCGTCCATCAGGATGCGGTTGTATTGCTGCTGCAGGGCATCCACGTACTTGATGTCCACCATCGGCATCCAGGTGTTCGCGTTGCGGTCCTTCAGGCGCGGGGCGTTGTAGACCTGGGCGATGAAGACGCTGCGGGTGCCTTGCGCCCGGTTCAGCGCGACGAGGTTGCGCAGGTTCTGGCGAAAGATCGCTTCCAGCTCCGGGGCGGTGGCGGGGATTTCCGCCGGGCGGCGATAGCTGGGCGGTTCCGGCACGGTGTCGAACAGCGGGCGCAGGTTCTGGTAGATCAGCTTGCCCAGCGGCGAGATTTCCGCCAGCAGATAGGTCTTGCGGCTGCGCAGGTTGGAGTGCTGGCTGAGCAGGTGGAAGTCGGCGTAGCCGGGGTCGAGCTGGGGCAGGTGGGCGTTACGGATGTCGTTCCAGCCGATGTAATACACCGCGCAGTGGGGCGCCTTGCCGGCCAGACGGGCGTAAAAGGCGGTCTGGATGAGGTTTTCGGCGGTGGAGTAGCCCAGCACCCCGTAATTGAGGACGGCGTAATCCTTGCCGAGTTGTTCATTGAGCTTTTCCGGCCAGGTGTTGCCGGTCGAGCTGCCGACGTCGTAGGTTGTCGAGCCGCCATAGACGGCGATCAGCTTGCGGTGTTCGAGGTTTTCCAGGTCGCTGTTGCGGCCGCGCAGGCCGAGGCGGTTGTGATCCACATACAGGCCGAAGTCGATGTGGCCGGAGAAGTTCGGGGTGGGGACGGCCTGCAGCGTGGGGTGGTAGGAGAAGCGCTGGTGCGGCGGCAGCAGATTCACCGGCAGCAGCGGGGCCGCGAGGCCAAAGCCGCTGAGTACCTGGGACAGGATGGCCAGGCTGGCTTCGATGAAAAACAGGCCCAAGCTGAACCAGGCCAGACGCGGGCGAATGGCCAGCAGGGTTCCAGCCCCGGCCAGCGCCAGCAGATAAAGCATGAAATCAAAGCGATAGGTGGCGAGGCGGATGTTGCCCCGCTGCCACAGCCAGGCCCCGGCCAGGGCCATCAGCAGGCTGAACAGCAGCCCGAGCAGGAAGGGCAGGGCGCGGTGGAAGTCGTAGGGCTTGCTGAGTCCGTAGGCAGTCTTGAAATTCATGGTGGCTCCGGGTCAGTTCGGCTTGCTCGGTCCGGGGGCTGGCGGTGCTGGCGCAGGGGCCAAGCCCCGTCAGGCCAGGCCTTTGGCCAGGGTGTGATACAGCGCGAAGCGGCGGGGTTCGATATGCCCCTGTTCGACTGCGGTCCGCAGTGCGCAGTTCGGCTCCCGGTCATGGTGGCAGTCGCGGAAGCGGCATTGTCCAAAGAAGGGGCGGAATTCGAGGAAGCTGTGT
>JBEBBF010000253.1:0-16579 GCA_041158545.1 Pseudomonadota bacterium
TCCTGAACGCCTGGGCCGACGCTTGGTCGCGCAAGGACATCCGCGCCTACCTGGGCTTCTACGGCCCCGGCTTCGTGCCGCCCAATGGCTACAGCCGCGCCGCCTGGGAAATCGAACGGGAAGCCCGGATCGTGGATAAACCCGGCAAGATCCAGGTCTCGCTGGACGATCCGCAGGTCAGCGTCGAAGGCGACCGGGCCACCGCCCGCTTCCGCCAGCATTACCGTGCTGCCGGTTTGAACAATTCCACCAACAAGACCATCGTCTTTGTCCGTCACAACGGCAAATGGCAGATTCAGAGTGAAACCGCCCGCTGATGGCCATGCGTAAATTGTTCGTCCTCACGCTGGGCCTGCTGCTGCTCGGCGCCGCCCAGGCCAAGCCGCTCCAGCTGCTCACCGCCAAGACCACCTCCAGCAAACCGAAGAAAATCGTCGCCGCCAAGCCGGCCAAGCCCGCTGCGGCGAAAACCGTGGCCGCCGCCAAACCGGCCGCGCCCGCCAAGACCAGCGCCAACCGCATCATCCAGCGTTCCGCCGTCGCCGCCGCTGGCGTCACCGCCGCCATCGCCGCACCGGCCATCGCCAGCCCCAAGCCGGTCAATTACGCCGAGCCGGGTAGCTTCACCCCGCCGCCGCTGGTTTCCGCTCCCACGCCGGCCCCCGCACCGGCCCGCGCCCCGACGACGGTTTCCGACTCCGGCCCGGAAGCGCAGCTGGACCGCATCTTCCAGACCATAGAGCGCAACCAGCTCGACAAGGCGCTGGAGCTCACCGAAAACCTGCTGCAGCAATACCCGAATTTCCGCCTTGGCAACCTGATCAAGGGCGACCTGCTGATGGCCCGCGCCCGGCCGATTGGCGCCTTTGGCGCCGGTGGCCCCAACGACAAGGTCAACGAGCTGCGCGACGAGGCCATCGCCCGGCTGAAGGGCTACAAGCAAAAGCCGCCGGCCGACTATGTGCCGCGCTACCTGCTGCAGATGCAGCCGGACCAGAAATACGCCATCGTCGTCGACACCCAGAAATCCCGGCTGTACCTGTACCAGAACGACCTCGGCGCCGGTGGCCGCCCGCGTTTCGTCGCCGATTACTACATCACCCACGGCAAGCTCGGCAGCGAAAAGTCCAACGAAGGTGACAAGCGCACGCCGATTGGCGTCTATCACGTCACCTCCAGCCTGCCGAAGCAGAAGCTGGCTGACTTCTACGGCAACGGCGCCTACCCGATCAGCTACCCCAACGAGTGGGACCGCCGCCAGGGCCGCAACGGCAGCGGCATCTGGCTGCACGGCACGCCCTCCGACACCTTCTCCCGCCCGCCCAAGGCCTCCGATGGCTGCGTCGTGCTGGCCAACCAGGACCTGGACGCCATCGGCAAGAACCTGCAGATCGGCCTGACCCCGGTGATCATCAGCAACAACATCGAATGGCTGTCGCTGGATGACTGGAACAAGGAGCGCAGCGAACTCAACCGCGCCATCGACAACTGGCGCGCCGACTGGGAAAGCCGCGACACCGAACGCTACCTGCGGCACTACTCCCGCCGCTTCCAGTCGCCGGACATGGATTTCGACCACTTTGCCAGCCAGAAGCGCACGGTCAACGCCGGCAAGGACTGGATCAAGGTCAAGCTCGACAACATTTCAGTTTTCCGCAATCCCGGTCGCGACGAAGTCGTTGTCGTCACCTTCGACCAGGATTACCGCAGCAACAACCTCAACAATGCGATGAAAAAGCGCCAGTACTGGATCAAGGAAAACGGCGCCTGGAAAATCATCTACGAAGGAGCTGCCTGATGCGTCGTCAATTCTGGCTGGGCCTGCTGGCCGCCGGTCTCATTTCCACAGCCGTCCAGGCTGCCCCCACCGTTGAACTCAACACCAACCTGGGCAAGATCACCGTCGAACTCGATGCCGAGAAGACCCCGAAGAGCGCCGCCAACTTCCTGCAATACGCCAAGGACGGCTTCTACGCCCAGACGATCTTCCACCGGGTCATCCCCGGTTTCATGATCCAGGGCGGCGGCTTCACCGCCGGCATGGACCAGAAGCCCACCAACCCGCCGATCCCCAACGAATGCCGCAGCGGCGGCCGCAACCAGCGTGGCACGCTGGCGATGGCCCGCACCAGCGACCCCCACTCCGCCACCGCCCAGTTCTTCATCAACCTGGTGGATAACCCCAATCTGGATTGCACCAGCTTCTGGGGTTACGCCGTGTTCGGCCGCGTCACCGCCGGCATGGACGTGGTGGACAAGATTGCCAAGGTGCCGACCGGCAACCGCGGCATGCATCAAAACGTACCGCTGGAGCCTGTCGTGATCCAGTCGGTCAAGATCATTTCTGACAAGTAAGGACACCCATGATCAAGCTGCACACCAACCTGGGCATCATCAGCCTCGAACTCGACGCCGAAAAGGCCCCGGCCACCGTGGAAAACTTCCTGCAATACGCGCAGAACGGCCACTACGACAACACGATCTTCCACCGCGTGATCAATGGTTTCATGATCCAGGGCGGCGGTTTCGAGCCGGGCATGAAGCAGAAGGACACCGCAGCCCCGATCAAGAACGAAGCGTCCAACGGCCTGAAGAATGTCCGCGGCAGCATCGCGATGGCCCGCACCTCCGACCCGCACTCCGCCACCGCCCAGTTCTTCATCAACGTCAGCGACAACGACTTCCTCGACTTCAAGTCCCCCTCCGGCAACGGCTGGGGCTACTGCGTGTTCGGCAAGGTCGTTGACGGCCTGGAAGTGATCGACGCCATCAAGAGCGTCAAGACCGGCAACAAGGGCTTCCACCAGGACGTGCCGGTGCAGGATGTGGTGATCCAGCGCGCCGAAATCGTCTGAGCCCCAGCAGCCGACACTTGACTCACTTCATTTCCGATCTGCACCTTTCACCCCGGTCCGCCGGGGTGAATCGTCTTTTCCGCGACTACCTGCGCGGCCCGGCGCGGCAAGCCGACGCCCTCTACATTCTCGGCGACCTCTTTGAAGCCTGGATTGGCGACGACGACCACAACGCCTTCAACGAAGAGATCGTCGCCGAACTGGCCGCCGCCAGCGCCGCCGGCCTCGCGATTTCCCTGCTGCACGGCAACCGGGATTTCCTGCTCGGCGCCGATTTCGCCCAACGCAGCGGCTGCACGCTGCTGCCCGACCCGTATGTGCTGTCGCTGCCGACCTGGCAATTCGTGCTGTCCCACGGCGACGCCCTGTGCACCGAAGACGGGGATTACCAGGCCTTCCGCGCCGAAGTCCGCCGCCCGGAATGGCAGGCAGCCTTTCTCGGCCGCTCCCTGGCGGAACGCCAGCAGATCGCCGGCCGGATGCGCGACGTCAGCATCATGGGCAAGCAGCAGAAAAGCATGGCCAGCATGGACCTCAACCCGGCCGCCACCGACGACTTCCTGCGCGAACACGGCTACGCCACCTTCATCCACGGCCACACCCACCAGCCCGCCCGCCACGATCACATCGTCGATGGCATCCATGTCGAGCGCTGGGTCCTGGCGGACTGGCACGAAGACCAGGGCGAGTTCCTGAGCTGGGACGGCGAACAGCTGCAACGCCAGCTGCTCCGCTGAGCACCGCCGCCTGCGCGGCCCGACCATGTCCTCCCCCACGCCCCTAGACATCCTGCGCCGGGTTTTCGGCTACCCCGCCTTTCGCGCCAACCAGGCCGACATCGTCGATCACATGGTCGCCGGCGGCGATGCGCTGGTGTTGATGCCCACCGGCGGCGGCAAAAGCCTCTGCTTCCAGATTCCGGCGCTGCTGCGCACCGGCACCGCCATCGTCGTCTCGCCGCTGATCGCGCTGATGCAGGACCAGGTGGACGCGCTGCTGCAACTGGGCGTCCAGGCCGCCTTTCTCAACTCCACGCTCGACTGGTCCGACGTGCAGCGGATCGAGCAGCAGGTGCTGCGCGGCCAGCTCGACCTGCTCTACGTCGCCCCGGAACGGCTGCTGACCGACCGCTTCCTGGCGCTGCTCGACCATCTCGACAGCCAGGACCGGCTGGCGCTGTTCGCCATCGACGAAGCCCATTGCGTCTCGCAGTGGGGCCACGATTTCCGGCCGGAATACCTGCAACTCTCGGCGCTGCACGAACGCTACCCGCGCATCCCCCGGATCGCGCTGACCGCCACCGCCGACCAGGCCACCCGCGACGAGATGATCCAGCGGCTGGGCCTCAGCGAGTCGCGGATTTTCCTGACCAGCTTCGACCGCCCGAACATCCGCTACACCGTCGTCGAGAAAAACAATCCGCGCCAGCAGCTCGCCACCTTCCTCGCCGGACGACGCGGGCAGGCCGGAATTGTTTATTGCCTGTCCCGCAAGAAAGTCGAGGAAACCGCCACCTGGCTCAGCAGCCAGGGCTACCCGGCGCTGCCCTACCACGCCGGCCTCAGCAGCAGCCTGCGGGCGGACAACCAGCGCCGCTTCCTGCGCGAAGACGGGCTGATCATGGTCGCCACCATCGCCTTCGGCATGGGCATCGACAAACCCGACGTCCGCTTTGTCGTCCATCTCGACCTGCCGAAAAGCCTGGAAGCCTATTACCAGGAAACCGGTCGCGCCGGTCGGGATGGCGAACCGGCGGAAGCCTGGATGGCCTACGGGTTGCAGGATGTCGCGCTGCAACGCAGCCGGATCGAGGAATCCGCCGCCGGGGAAAACCAGAAGCGACTGGAAGCGCAAAAGCTCACAGCGCTGCTCGCCTACTGCGAAAGCCCGCGCTGCCGCCGGGTGGTGCTGCTCGATTATTTCGGCGAGGCCAGCGCCCCGTGCCAGAACTGCGATGTCTGCCTGGAGCCGCCGGAATTGTGGGATGGCACCGTCGCCGCGCAAAAGGCGCTGTCCGTCACCTACCGCACCGGGATGCGCTTTGGCGTCGTGCATCTGATCGACGTGCTGCGCGGCAAGGACAACGAGAAGATTCGCCAATATGGCCACGACCGGCTGCCCACCTACGGCGTCGGCAAGGACCTCGACGATCCGGCCTGGCGCGCGGTATTCCGGCAATTGCTCGCCGCCGGCCTGCTGCACGCCGACCTGGCCGAACACGGCGCGCTGAAGCTGACCGAAGCCGCCCGCCCGGTGCTGAAAGGCCAGCAAAGCGTCGAACTACGCCGCCGCAGCCGCCAGAGCAGCGCCCCGCGCAGCCGCAACACCACCGCGAGCGAGCTTGCCGAATCCGACCAGCCCCTGTTTGAAAGGCTGCGCCGCTGGCGGGCCGAGACCGCCAAGGAACTCAGCGTCCCCGCCTACGTGATCCTGCACGACAAAACCCTGCGCGAACTCGCCGTGCAACGCCCCACCAGCCTCGACGCCCTGACCGGCATCCCCGGCATCGGCAGCGCCAAGGTCGAGCGTTACGGCAGCGAACTGATCCGGCTGATCGGGGACTGCGTCGACGCCTGACGCCGGACTCCAGGGAAGTTTCCGGCCAGCGTGCGGCCGCACCACGCGGGCGGAACGCTGAAACCGATCCAGTTAACCGAAAAAGGTTTGAATGCCAGACGGGCGGAGCAAGCGCCCGCCCGTGAGTACGCTGTCGCGGCTCAGTGGTGCCGACTGCCCGAGCGGTGCTTGCCGTGGGCGCCGCCGGGGCGACCGGTCGAAGCCGGGCGCGGGCCGGAGGGGCCGCGGCGTTCGCCACCGGGTTTGCGCGGCGGCGTGACGGGCGGCTGCGGATGGGCGCTGGGGGCGAATTCCGGAACCAGGGTCACCGCCAGCGACTTGCCGATCAGCTTCTCGATCCCGCGCAGGTTATCCCGCTCGTCGGCACAGACCAGGGAAATGGCTTCGCCGGCGCTGCCCGCCCGACCGGTACGGCCGATCCGGTGCACATAGTCTTCGGCGATATTAGGCAATTCATAATTGATCACATGCGGCAGCTGGTCGATGTCCAGACCGCGGGCAGCGATGTCGGTGGCGACCAGCGTCACCAGCTTGCCGGCCTTGAAGTCGGCCAGCGCCCGGGTCCGTGCGCCCTGGCTTTTGTCCCCATGCAGCGCCGCGGCGGCGATCCCCGCCTTGTCCAGCTTGCGGGCCAGCGCATCGGCGCCGTGCTTGGTCCGGGTGAACACCAGCACCTGATGCCAGCCGTGCTGGCTGAACAGGTGCAGCAACAATTCCTTTTTCTTGTCGCGATCGACATGGATCACGCTCTGGCTCACCAGCTCGGCCGGCGTATTGCGGCGGGCAACCTCGACGCTGAGCGGGTCACGCAGGAAACCTTTGGCCAGGCTGCGTACCTCGTCGGAGAAGGTTGCCGAGAACAGCAGGTTCTGCCGCCGCTCCGGCAGCAATTGCAGAATCTTGCGGATGTCGCGGATGAAGCCCATGTCCAGCATCCGGTCGGCTTCGTCCAGCACCAGAATTTCGATGGCCGAGAGATCGACAGTGCGCTGCTGGACATGATCGAGCAGCCGGCCCGGCGTCGCCACCAGGATGTCCACGCCGCGGCGGATCGCAGCGATTTGCGGATTGATGCCCACACCGCCAAACACCGGGAAGGAATTGACGCCGCTGTATTTACCGTAAGTGCGCACGCTGTCTTCGACCTGCAGGGCCAGTTCCCGGGTCGGCACCAGCACCAGCACCCGCGGCGCCCGCGCAACCCGCCGCAGCGGATTGGTGCCAGGCATTAATAATTGCAGGATCGGCAGCGTGAACCCCGCGGTCTTGCCGGTGCCCGTCTGGGCGCAGGCCAGCAGATCGCGCCCGGAAATGACCGCCGGAATCGCCTGCTGCTGAATCGGGGTCGGCTCGGTGTAGCCCTGATCGGCAATCGCCCGCAACAACTCGGGCTGCAAGCCCAGATCGGAAAACAACATGAAACCCCCCGGCAAAACAAGGACAAAAGGGCGCGGAGTGTATCACCGAAGCCCTCAGCCGCTCCGGAACGGCGCAGTTGCAAAAAAACAACACACTCAACAAAAAAACAACACGCCACCGCCGTTTCGCTTGCTCGTGCAATGTCGCCTTTGCAACAATGGACCTTAGCTTCTCAAATGAGAGGTAAAGCTTGGTCCAGGGGAAACCCGAAAACCAATCCTTAACCGTAAAGGAGATAACTCTGATGCAAAAGAAACTGATCGCCCTGGCTGTTGCCGGTCTGGCCTCCACCGCTGCTTTCGCCCAATCCAACGTCACCATCTACGGCGTTGCTGACGCAACCTTCGACACCTACAAGGCATCCGGCTCCGCCGCTTCCGCCACCGACGTGGGCAGCAAGAACCGCGTTACCTCCAACTCTTCCTACATCGGCTTCAAGGGCGTGGAAGATCTGGGCAACGGCCTGAAGGCTGCTTTCCAACTGGAAAACGGCGTTAACTTCGACAACGGCGCTGCTGGCGCATGGAACAACCGTGACTCCTACGTTGGCCTGGTTGGCGGCTTCGGTACCGTCGTTGCTGGTAACGTGACCGGCCCGACCCGCGCTCTGGGCGCCAAGTTCGACGTGAACGCTGGTGCAACCGGCGTTGGCGCCAACACCGCCCTGATCGGCAAGATCGGTGGCGGCCAAGGCGCTAGCCACTTCGACCAGCGTCTGAACAACGCCATCGCCTACATCTCCCCGTCCTTCAGCGGCTTCTCCGCCGTTGCTGGCTACACCACCGGCTACACCGCTTCCGGTCTGGTCGCCAAGGAAGCCAGCGTTGCCAACCCGGCTGCTGGTAATACCGGCATGACCCTGGGTCTGAACTACGACAACGGCCCGATCTACGTGGGTTACGCCTACACCGCCGTCAAGGGCGAAGACAATGGTACCGGTGTTGTTGCTGCCACCTACAAGAAGGCAGAAAACAACCGTCTGGGCGCCATGTACAACTTCGGCCAAGGTTCTGTCGGCCTGCTGTGGGACAACACCAAGTTCACCGCTGTTGCTGGCGGCACCGACGTGAAGAACACCGTGTACTACCTCTCCGGCAAGTACAACGTGACCCCGGCTGGCAAGATCATCGCTCAATACGGTATCGCCAAGAACATGACCGCTACCGCTGCTGATGACGGCGCCAAGCACCTGGTTATCGGCTACGAGCACAGCCTGTCCAAGCGCACCGTTGTGAAGGCTGTTTACTCCGCCATCACCAACAACGCTGGCGCAACCTACGACTTCCTGTACGGCGCTGCTGCTTCCACCGCCACCGCTGCTGCTTCCGCTGCTGCTGGTGCCGATCCGAAGTCCATCTCCGTGGGCGTTCGCCACTCCTTCTAATCTGGCTTAAAAACCGGATTGAAGACAAAACGGGAGCTTCGGCTCCCGTTTTTTCGTTGGCCTTTTCCACCTGAGTTTCATCACCGTTTCATCCCGCCAACGCGGCTGATTGGTGAAAAATTTTGCCTTATCCCGCCCTGATGTAGCGTTCAGTTCCCGCCAGTGCCCCCCTGTACGACCAAAGCTGAAAATGCCCACCTTCGGGAGGACGCCATTTCCCCCCTTCCCCACTGACTCGTTCCAGTTGTATGAGCATGTTTCCAACTGCTTGGCGATTCACATGGATTGCATGCGCGTAGTGCATCACACTACAATCATTACCATGATCAAGCACTTCAAGCACAAGGGTCTGAAGTTGTTTTTCGAGACTGGAAGCAAGTCTGGGATTCGCCCGGACCACGCTGCGCGACTGGCTCGGCAGCTACGCCAGTTGAACGATGCGCGGTCGGCCAAGGAAATGAATATGCCAGGCTGGAAGTTGCATCCACTGGCTGGCGAACTTGCCGATCACTGGTCAGTTACGGTTAGCGGAAACTGGCGCATGACTTTCACGTTTGAAGACGAAGATGCCGTCCTGGTGGATTACCAGGATTATCACTAGGAGATTCGCATGGGACGCATGTACAACCCGCCGCACCCCGGCGAAACCTTGCGGGAAGATGTTCTGCCGGCACTTGGCCTGACGGTCACCCAAGCAGCCGAAGAACTGGGCATCAATCGGGTCACGCTGTCGCGTGTGATAAACGGCAAGGCAGGGATCAGCATCGATCTAGCCCTGCGCCTGGAGGCATGGCTCGATGGCCCGACGGCCGAAAACTGGCTGAAGGGACAGCTTGCTTTCGACCTGTGGCGGGCGGAGCAGCATCGGCCGGTGGTCAGCGTAAGGCGTGCGCAACGCTGCTGATTCAGGCACCTGGGACGGGAATCAAATCCAGGTGGCTTGCGCCGAGGGATTTTCTTGACACCCCGGCTTTCACCGCAAGCCGTTGCTGTTAGTGCGCTGGACGAGGCCTTCACGTCAAATTCGTGAAAAATTTCACCAGAACAGCCCCTTATCCTGCCCGTGACACTCACTTCGGATTGACACCTACGGCAGCTTCAGCAGAGACTTCAAGACTTTTGTCTTTTCGGACCCGCCTGTCCGCGCTGGATTTTGCCGCTGCCGCTCCTCTGTCGCCTGCTCCTGTTGTTACTGTTATCCGCCTGTGGTCGGGAATTGCCGCCGCCGGCGCCGGCTTCCCAGGGGCGAGATGCGCAGGAATTGGTGGTTCTGACCCAGCATCACCCGCTCAGTTACAGCGACGGCGAAGGCAATCCCGGTTTTGAGCGGGATCTGATCGAGCTGTTTGCCGCCGAGCAAGGCCTGCATACCCGTTACATCGTCGTCGAGCCCGGTGAATTGCACCAGAAGCTGCGCCGTGGCGAGGCTCACCTGGCAGCGGCCTGGCTGACCGCCAGCGATGACCTCAGCGTCGCCGCGACCAACAGCTTCCTTGAAAGCAGCGACGTGCTGGTCCAGAACGAAGCCGCGCTGCTGATCGACGACGACGAAGCCCTGCGCGGCAAAACCGTCCATGTCATGACCGGCTCCCGCCAGTA
Source organism: Pseudomonadota bacterium (assembly GCA_041158545.1). Classification (GTDB taxonomy): domain Bacteria; phylum Pseudomonadota; class Gammaproteobacteria; order Burkholderiales; family Rhodocyclaceae; genus JBEBBF01. The sequence goes on from JBEBBF010000253.1 coordinate 9,835, forward strand.
CGCCACGTTACGGGATCAACAAAGCCGGATCGACGGCCTCAACATCGTCGAGCACCCCACCGGATCCCCGCTCGACCTGCTGGCCGCCGTTGCCGGAGGGCGGATTGAACTGGCGCTGGTCGATTCCGCGCTGCTCGACATTGCGCTGACCTACTACCCGACGCTGCAACCCGGCCTGGAACTCACCCCCTCCCGGCCCATCGCCTGGCTGCTGCCGCTGCACGCCGACAACGACCTCCTCGACAAGCTCAACCTCTTCATCGACCACGCCCGCCAGGATGGCCGCCTCGCCCGCCTCGAAGACCGCTATTTCGGCCATATCCGCCGGCTGTCCGAGGAAGACATCCTGCAATTCCTCGAAGACACCCGGACCCGGCTGCCCCGCTACCGCCGCCAGTTCCAGAATGCCCAGACCGCGACGGGCATCGACTGGCGCCTGCTCGCGGCGCTGTCCTACCAGGAATCCCACTGGGATCCCCTGGCCACCAGCCCCACCGGCGTCCGCGGCATCATGATGCTGACCGAAGAAACCGCCGACGCGCTGCACGTCCGCAACCGGCTCGACCCGGCCGAATGCATCCCCGCCGCCGCCCGCCTGGTCGCTCAATTGAAGGACATGGTCGCCAGCAGCGCCCCGGAACCGGACAAAACCTGGCTGGCCCTGTCCGCCTACAACATCGGGATCGGCCACTTCCACGCCGCCGTCGCGCTGAGCAAATCCCGCAACGTCGACCGGAACTCCTGGTTCGAGATGAAGGGCATCCTGCCGCTGCTGGCGCAACCGGCCTATTACAGCAAGCTCAAATCCGGGCGGGCGCGGGGTGGCGAGGCGGTGATCATGGTCGAAAACATCCGCAACTTCTACGGCATCCTCAGCCGCTACGAACCGCCCTACCACCCGCTGCCGACACTGTCTGAAAGCATGGCCGGCGCCATCGGCATGGGCGGCGAGCCCGGCCTGAAAGCCCAGCCGGCCAACGGCCTCAACGCCCCCGCCGGCAAGAAATCGAAAACGGCAACCCACTGAGCCCGCTCAACGGATCGAAACGAGTCCGTCCTGAAGAGGTCAAACGCTGCCCGCTGGAAAACCAGTCTGTCAGTTTCAAGACAAGCACCACGGCAATTCGCCAAAGCGCCCCGCAACCCAAGTCGCCCCCACAAAAGCCAAGGGCCGGCAATGCCGGCCCCCGCTGAAGTGCGCTACCGCCAGATTCAAGCCAGCGGCGTGATCCGCTCCAGCCCGCCCATGTAGGGACGCAGCGCCATCGGCACGACCACACTGCCGTCGGCCTGCTGATAGTTCTCCAGAATCGCCACCAGGGTCCGGCCGACGGCCAGCCCGGAGCCATTCAGCGTATGCACCAGCTCCGGCTTGTTCTTCTCGTTACGGAAGCGGGCCTGCATCCGCCGCGCCTGGAAGGACTCGAAGTTCGAGCAGGAAGAAATTTCCCGGTACGTGTTCTGCGCCGGCAGCCAGACCTCCAGGTCGTAGGTCTTGGCCGACGAAAAGCCCATGTCGCCGGTACACAGCAACATCCGGCGGTAGGGCAGTTCCAGCTTCTGCAGGATCGCCTCGGCGTGGCCGGTCAATTCCTCATGGGCGTCACGGGAGTGTTCCGGGCGGACGATCTGCACCAGTTCCACCTTGTCGAACTGATGCTGGCGGATCATCCCGCGGGTGTCGCGCCCGGCGGAACCGGCCTCGGAGCGGAAGCAGGGCGTGTGGCAAACCAGCTTCAGCGGCAGTTGCTCCGCCGCCAGAATCTCGTTGCGGACGATATTGGTCACCGGCACTTCCGCAGTCGGAATCAGGAACAGCGGCTCCGCATCGCCCCGCGGCACGCGGAACAGATCCTCCTCGAACTTGGGCAGTTGGCCGGTGCCGAACAGGCTGTCCTTATTCACCAGATACGGCGCATAAACCTCGGTATAGCCATGCTCGGCGGTATGCGTATCCAGCATGAACTGCGCCAGAGCCCGATGCATCCGGGCCACCGCGCCCTTCATCACCGAAAAGCGGGCGCCGGCGATCTTGGCCGCCACTTCGAAATCCAGCTGGCCCAGCCGGGTACCGATGTCGGTATGGTCCAGCACCGGGAAATCAAAATTCCGCGGCGTACCCCAGCGCGAGGTTTCGACATTGCCGGTTTCGTCCGCCCCGGCCGGCACCTCCGGCTGCGGCAGGTTGGGCAGCGCCGCCAGCACGCCGTTGAACTGCTCCAGCAGCTCACCCAGCCGGGCTTCCGACGCCTTCAGTTCATCCCCCAGCGTGCCGACTTCGGCCAGCACCGCGCTGGCGTCCTCGCCCTTGCCCTTCAACATGCCGATCTGCTTGGACAAGCTGTTGCGGCGGGACTGCAACTCCTGGGTCCGGGTCTGCAGAGTCTTGCGCTCGGTTTCCAGCGCGACGAAGGCGGAAAGATCAATCGGCTTGCCCCGGCTGGCCAGACCGGCCGCCACGGCGTCGAGGTTGCTGCGAAGAAGGGAGATGTCGAGCATGATGCACCTGCAATTGGGGAAGGCCGGGATTATACGCGAGGGCTTCGCCCCGCCCCGACGGGATCAAGGGGAACGGGCGACCGCCTCAGGACTTGCCCGCCAGCCGGCGGAAAAACCCGCGGCGGGACGGCGCCGCCGCCTGGGGCTCGCCTTCGGGGGCCGCGGCCGGCTCCGGCGGCACCAGGGTGTTCAGCATGTCCTCGGCCAGCAGCAGCGCCGTTTTCGCATCCGGCACCGCAGCGAGATCGGGCACCACCGGCGCCGCCTGGTAGGCGCCGAACAGCGGGTCATAGCCGGCAACCAGGCCGACATCGCCGGCGGGAAAGCTGACGAAACGCTTCTGGCCCAGGGGAATCCTGCCCCACAGCTCGCCACCGCCATCGAGCAGCCACAACTCCAGCCGAGCCGGGGTGATCACCACCCCGAGCCAGTCGCCCCGGCAGCGGCGAAAACCCGGCACGGCGACCGGCAGCGCCGGATAGGTCCGCGGCTCCATGCCGCTGGCCACCCGGCGCGACCACTCTTCCGCCAGCAAGGCCGTGGGGTTTTGTTCCAGCCAGAGGGACATCAGACGTGATCGACGACGAACTGCTTGATCGCCACGACGTCCGGCGCCATCACCGTCACCTGCTGCGGCAGGTTTTCGATGCCCGCCAGCTCCGCCGGCCGCACCGGCTCCTGGCCCAGGGCCTCGCGGATGGTTTCCTCAAACTTCGCCGGTTGCGCGGTTTCCAGCACCACCATCGTCTGGCCGGGCTGGCGCTGCTCCAGCGCCACCTTCAGGCCGTCAGCGGTATGGGTGTCGATCATCACGCCGTAACGGCCGGCGCAGAAGCGGATCGTCGTCAGCCGGTCGGCGTGGCTGCTCTTGCCGGAGGTGAAGGCAAAGCGGCCGATGTCCGCCCAGCAGGCATCGCCCGACAGGTCGAAACTGCCGCCCTGCTCGACCTTGGCCCACAGTTCGCGGACCCTGGCCGGATCGCGGCCAACCAGATCGAAGACGAAACGCTCGAAATTCGAAGCCTTGGAGATGTCCATCGACGGGCTGGAAGTGATGCTGGTTTCCAGCGCGGTGCGCGGCCGATAGACGCCGCTGCGGAAGAACTCGTCCAGCACGTCGTTTTCGTTGGTCGCCAGCACCAGCCGGGCAATCGGCAGGCCCATCTGGCGGGCGATGTGGCCGGCGCAGATGTTGCCGAAATTGCCGGACGGCACGCAGAACGCCACCTGCTCGTCGTTGCTGGCCGTCGCTGCGAAGTAACCCTTGAAGTAATAGACGATCTGCGCCGCCACCCGCGCCCAGTTGATCGAATTCACCGCGCCGATCTTGTACTGCGCCTTGAAGGCCGCGTCATTGGACACCGCCTTGACGATATCCTGGGCATCGTCGAACAGGCCGGTCACCGCGATGTTGAAGATGTTGGGGTCGGCCAGCGAATACATCTGCGCCCGCTGGAAATCGCTCATCTTGCCGTGGGGCGACAGCATGAACACCTTGACGTTGTGCTTGCCGCGCATCGCGTATTCCGCGGCCGAGCCGGTGTCGCCGGAGGTCGCGCCGAGGATGTTGATCCGCTCGCCGCGCTGGTCCAGCACATACTCGAACAGGTTGCCCAGGAGCTGCATCGCCATGTCCTTGAAGGCCAGCGTCGGGCCATTGGACAACTCCTGGATGTACAAGCCATCGTCCAGCCGGGTCAGCGGCGTGATCTCGGCGGGATTGCCGCCGTTGCGGACGAAGCGGTAGGTGTGGGCGGTATAGGTCTTGTCGCAGATCGCCTTCAGGTCCGCCGCCGGGATGTCGTCGATGAAACGGGACAGGATCGCGAAGGCCAAGTCGGCGTAGGACAGATTCCGCCAGGCGTCCAGGTCGGCACGGCTGACCTGGGGGTAGCTTTCCGGCAGATACAAGCCGCCATCCGGCGCCAGACCGCCCAGGAGAATGTCGCAAAAAGCCAGAGAGGGGGAAAGACCGCGGGTCGAGAGGTAGCGCATGGACGGGGAACCGGTAATTGGCAAAGGGGGGAATTTTACCGTGCCGATCCGCGCCCCACTATCACCTTGCACAAGGCCAACAGGAAAAGCAGCCAGGCCAGCGCCGCCGGCAACACCGCCCAGGGCGCCTCCAGCAGCAACAGCCCGCCGCCCAGCAGGAACAAGCCGGCCCGGAAAGCGCCGCCGGCCACCAGCCCGGCCCGCCACGCCGCCCGCGCCGGCGTCGCCGGGCCGGGAAAGCGCCACACCGGCAGCAACTGCGCCAGCGCGCCACTCAGCAAGGGCAACAGGAAGGCCAGCACGAACAGCAGCAAACCCTGCTGCCCGCTCGCCCGGCCGGCGGCGTGGGCCAGCCCCTGCAGCAAGGCCAGCGCCAGCCCCGCCAGCGCCGCGAGCAACAGCCACACCGCGCCGTCCCGGCTCAGCCCCAGCCGCTGCCAATGCCGACCGAGATGCAGCACGCCGGCCAGCAGCACCAGCCCGGCCGCGCCGGCCAGCGGCGGCCACAGCGCGGCGCCCAGCGCCAGCAGCAGCACGCCGCTCCCGATCCAGCGCCAAGCCTGCTGCAACCACGGTGCCGCCCCCGGATCGGGCCGCCCCAGCGCCGTCGGCAACAGCACCGGCAGGGTGCCCAGCGCCGCCAGGCCGATCACCCCCAGGGTATTCAGATGCAGATGCCACAGCCGCAACGGCCCGAACCAGGCCGGCTGCCACTGCAACAAGGGCACCGCCGGCAAGGCCAACAGCAAACAAGCCAGCGCCGCCGCATACCAGCGCCAACCCGGATGCGGCCGCCCCAGGCAACGCCGCGCCCGCTGCCGCATCCACACCAGCAAGCCCAGCGCCAGCCCGGCGATCAGCACGGCCGCCAGCCCAAGCAGCGGCGCCGGCAGCCACCCCAGCCAGCTCGCCAGCGCCAGCGCCCCCAAGCCCTGGGCCAGCAGGGGAATCCGCGCCACCCAGGGCGCCGGGCTGCCGCTGCGGGTCAGCACCGGAACGAAATGCAGCATCGCCGCAAAAATCAGCGGCAGCACCCCAAGCAACAGCCCGACATGCAGGGCCAAGGGCAAGGCCAGCGTCCCGCTCAGCCCGAGCACCAGGGCCAGCAGCACCGCCAGCGGCGCCGTCAGCGCGAAATGGACGACTTTCATCCCGGATAACGCGCCCGGCAACGGGCCAGATCGTTGGCCGACGGCAACACCCACTCCGGCCGGGTCCGCAGCTTCACCGTCATCGCATCCCCCGGTACCGTCGAATGCGTCAGCCCCAGCACATGCCCGACTTCATGAATCAGCGTCTTTTTCAGTTCCAGCAGCGCATCGATGCCCTGCTGGCGGTAACGCTCGAAAATATTGCGGTACAGCACCACGTCCGCCTCGATGGCCCGCCCGTCCCGGTAGGCACGCCAGCGGGTCCAGCCGCTGTAATCCTTGCCGTCGTCGCGCCAGCCGACCACGTTGGCGCCGTCCATTTCCGCCACCGCCAGCGTCGTCAGCCCGCCGTATTCCAGCCGGAAGCCGCAGGGCGACCAGGATTCGACCTGTTGCCGGACCCAGAGCGCGCCCCCGGCGGCGGCCACCCACTCCGGCTCGCCCTCCGGGTTGTAGAACCAGCGATAGCTCCGCTCCGGCCAGGACAGCGCCACGGCCGGCGGCGGCGTTTCCGCGGCCAGCGGCAGGCTGGTCAGCAACAGCAAGGCGAGCCAGCCGGCGCGGGCGGCAACAGGCTGATACCTCATCGTTGCGCCAGCGCCGCCTCCAGCGCCGCGGCCAGTTCATTCTTGTTGAAGCGGCCGAGCTTCTGGTAGCTGATCCGGCCGCTGCGGTCGATCACCAGCGTGAAGGGCAGGCCCATCCGGCTGTTGCCCAGCCCCTGCAACAGGCTGAAGCCCTGGCTGCCGGCCAGCCGTATCGGGTAATCGATGCCCTGCTTCCTGGCGAATTCGGCAACCGGCCCGGCCTCGTCCTCGACGGCGATGCCCAGCACCCGGACGCCCTTGCCGCGGAACTGCTGATGCAACTGCACCAGCTCCGGCATTTCCTCCCGGCACGGCCCGCACCAGCGCGCCCAGAAATTCACCAGCAGCACCCGGCCCCGCTCCGCGGCCATGGGCTGCGGCTGGCCCTGGGGATCGGCCAAGGTCGCGGCAAACAGCACCGCCGCATCGCCCGCTGGAACGGCCGCGCCCACCGGACTCGCCGCGCCCGCCGCAGTGGTCAACCACAGCCCCACGCCCAACAGCACCCACCGC
>JBEBBF010000254.1:0-13691 GCA_041158545.1 Pseudomonadota bacterium
GCCAATCCGCGACTCGCGGAGGCGGTGGTCGGCCATCTCGACATCCACATCGGTCGCGCCAAGGTCGGTCGTTTCAGCGACGGCGAAGTGATGGTGGAGATCCTTGAAAACGTCCGCGGCAAGGACGTGTTCATCCTGCAGTCGATCTGCGCGCCGACCAACGACAATCTGATGGAACTGCTGGTGATGGTCGATGCGCTGAAGCGCGCTTCCGCCGGCCGGATCACCGCGACGATTCCCTACTTCGGCTATGCCCGTCAGGATCGCCGCTCCCGTTCCTCCCGCGTGCCCATCGCCGCCAAGCTGGTCGCCAACATGCTGGCCGCCGCCGGGGTGGACCGGGTGCTGACGATGGACCTGCACGCCGAACAGATTCAAGGCTTCTTCGACATTCCCGCCGACAACATCTACGGCCTGCCCATCCTGCTCGACGACATCAACAAGCAGAACTACCAGAACCCGATGGTGGTGTCCCCCGACCACGGCGGTGTGGTTCGCGCCCGCTCCCTGGCCAAGCGCCTGGAGTGTGATCTGGCGATCATCGACAAACGTCGTCCCAAGGCCAATGTGTCGGAAGTGATGAACATCATCGGTGAAGTCCAGGGCCGTACCTGCATCATCATGGACGACATGGTCGACACCGCCGGCACCCTGTGCAAGGCCGCCGCCGCGCTCAAGCAGCACGGCGCCCTGCAGGTTGTCGCCTACTGTACCCACCCGGTGCTGTCCGGCGCCGCGGTCGAACGGCTCAATGGTTCCGAGCTCGACCAGCTGGTCGTGACGGACACCATCCCGCTGCGCGCCGACGCCCTGAGCTGCAGCCGCATCCGCCAGTTGTCCGTGGCGCCGATCCTGGCGGAAACCATCCGCCGGATCAGCAACGACGACTCCGTGATGTCCCTGTTCATCGATTGATTTTTTCACCACCGGCCTGGTCGCGGGCCGGTGAACACAACCCTGGAGTCAACATGCAATTCGAACTTAATGCACAAATCCGTACGGATGAAGGAACGAGTGCGAGCCGCCGCCTTCGCCGTGCCGGCAAGGTCCCGGCCATCGTTTACGGTGGTGGTCAGGCCGCTCAGTCCATCGTACTGGACCATAACGAAATCTATCTGGCGCTGCGCAAGGAAGCGTTCCACGCTTCCGTGCTGACGCTGAACATCGGCGGCGCCAAGCAGCAAGTGCTGCTGCGCGACACCCAGTACCACGCCTACAAGCCGCTGGTGCATCACGTTGATTTCCAGCGCGTTGACGCGACCCACGCCATTCACCAGAAGGTGCCCCTGCACTTCGTGAATGCCGAAATCGCTCCGGGCGTGAAGCTGTCCGGCGGCTCCGTGTCCCACGTGTTCACCGAAATCGACGTGGCCTGCCTGCCGCAGGACCTGCCCGAGTTCATCGAAGTGGATCTGAAGGACCTGAAGGTCGGCCAGGCCATCCACATCTCCGAACTGAAGCTGCCCGCCGGCGTCAAGGCCGTGGTCCATGGTGACGACCAGGTGGTCGTATCCGTCCTGGCCAAGAAGGGCGGCGAAGAAGCAGCGGAAACCACCGAAGCCTGATCTCGGGGTTTGCCGTTCAGGGCCGACGCGGCTTGTCTGCGCCGGCCCTTTTGTTTTTCTGCCGGTCTGTTCCGGCTGGACTTTGATGGATTGAATCGCGATGCAAGCACCGCGTCTGATCGTCGGCCTGGGCAATCCGGGGCCGGAATACGAAGCCACCCGCCACAACATCGGCTTCTGGCTGGTGGATCAGCTGGCCGATCTGCTGAAAGTCAGCCTCGCCCCGCAGGGCAAGTTCTTCGGCAAGGTGGCCCGCGCCGGCGAGCTGTATCTGCTGCAGCCCACCACCTTCATGAACCGCTCCGGTCAGGCCGTTGCGGCGCTGGCGCATTTCTACAAGATCAGCCCGGCGGAAATCCTGGTGATCCACGACGAGCTGGACCTGCTGCCCGGGGCGATCCGCCTGAAGCAGGGCGGTGGCAATGGCGGTCACAACGGCCTGAAAGACATCCAGGCCCGCCTGGCAACACCGGATTTCTGGCGCCTGCGCCTGGGCATCGGCCACCCGCGGACGCTGAACCTCAGCCAGCAGGTCGCCGATTTCGTGCTGCACCCGCCGCGACGGGAGGACATGCCGGCGCTGGAACTGGCGCTGGAGCGTTGCCGCAAGGCCTGGCCGCAACTGGCCGCCGGGGATTACGCCACGGCGCAACAACAATTGCACGTCGCCGCGCCCAGTCGCTGAGTCGGACTCCAGCGACTCAAGCCATCTGAATCTGGCCGGACCGGGCCAGGGCGGATCACCGGTTTGCCCATTGCGGATGGGCGGGTAATGACCAAATTGGGCTGCGATGGCCCGGTTTCTGGAGTAGGCTTGGCGCCTGCCATTTCGGGTTCGGGCGCCCCTCCAGCATGTTCAAGCTCCTCTCCAGTTTACGCAGCCGGGTCTGGCTGCTAGTCGCGGTCCTGATCGGTCCGCTGACGCTGTACGCCACCTTGAGTTATCAGCACCAGCGCGAGCGGGCGGTGGCGGTGCTGGAAAGCGAAATTGCCCAGCAGTTGCATGCGGCGCAGGTGGAAGAGAGCTACATCGTCAAGCACACCCGCGAGCTGCTGCGGATCATGGCCAACTCCAACGATCTGGCCCTGCTCGATGGCGAGGCTTGTTCGGGGCTGGCGCGGCGGCTGGTGGAAACCCAGGTCGATTACCTGATGTTTGGCGCCACCGATGCCCAGGGGCGCCTGTTCTGCAGCGGTATTTCCGGTGCGCTGGGCATGGATCTCCGGGATCGACCCTGGTATCGGGAAGCGCTGGCCAGCAAGGCGTTTTCCCGCGGCTACTACCTGAAAGGCCGGGTTTCCGGGCAGAAGGGCATGGTATTCGGCCTGCCGGTGCTCGATTCGGAGCGGCAGATTCGGGCGGTGGTGTTTGCCAATGCCTCCCTCAGCTGGTTCCGGAATCTGGATTTCCACAAAACCCTGCCCCGGGACTGGGAAGCGCTGATCCTGGCGCCGGATCTGACCCTGATCAACGCCAGCGAGGGAACGGACGTGCCTCTCCCGGCCGGTCCCTTGCGTAGCCTGTTGGAGAAAAAGCCGGAACTGGGGGTGTATGCCCTGGATGGCCGCGATGGCGAAACCATGTTGTACGGGGTTGCCCCGTTCAGCGCCAGCGACAAGGACAGCCCGATTTATCTGGTGCTGGGGGTCAGCCAGCAACGGGCGCTGGAGGAAGTGGATGCGGAATTCCTGCGCTGGTTGCTGATCCTGGTTGCGGTGACCCTGGCGACGGTGCTGCTGGCGCGGCGGGCGATTCATCACTCCTTCGTCGTCTGGGCGGAGCGGCTGCATGACGTGGCCTACCGCTTTGGCCGGGGCGAGCGGCGGGCGCGGATGCCGGCGCAGGCGCCGATCCGGGAGCTGGCCGATATCGACCAGGCCTTCAACGGCATGGCCGACAACATTGCCCAGGCCGAGGCGGCGCTGCAGGAAAACGAATCCCGCTGGATCACCGCGCTGGAATCCGCCTCCCACGGGGTCTGGGACTGGAACCGGGAACGGAACACGGTCTATCTCTCGCCCTACTGGAAGCGGATGCTGGGCTACGACGAGGCGGACATCGGCAGCGACCCGGCGGTCTGGGCGCGCCTGGTGCATCCGGACGATCTGGCCAGCAGCGCCGCAGCGCTGGCGGCCCACTTCCGGGGCGAGACCTCGCATTACCGCAGCGAACACCGGATGCGCTGCAAGGACGGCAGCTACAAGTGGATACTCGACCAGGGCACCGCGGTCAGCCGTGACGCCAACGGCAAGCCGCAACGGATCATCGGCACCCATACCGACATCAGCGAACTGCGCCAGGTCCAGGAAACCCTGCTGCAACTGTCGGCGGCGGTCGAACAAAGCCCCAATTCGGTGATCATCACCGACCTCGGCGGCCGGATCGAATACGTCAATCGGGCCTTTGAGGTCGCCACCGGGTACAGCCGCGAGGAAGCCATCGGCAATAAGCCGGCGATGCTGCAGTCGGGACAGACGCCGCCGGAGACCTTCGTCAGCCTGCGCCAGACCCTGGGCGAGGGCCGGGTGTGGAAAGGGGAGTTCATCAACCGCCGCCGGGATGGTTCGATCCGTACCGACTTTGCCTTCGTGTCGCCGATCCGCGACCGTGAAGGCCGGGTGACCCATTTCCTGGGCATCCAGGAAGACATCACCGAGCGGAAAAAAGCCGCGGCCGATCTGGACCGGCACCGCAATCATCTGACCGAGATGGTCTCGGAGCGGACCCGGATGTTCGAGGAAGCCAACCTCAACCTGACCCAGCGCAACATCGAAATCTACGACCTTTACAACCATGCGCCCTGCGGCTACCTGACGCTGTCGGCGACGCGGGCCATCGTCAATATCAACGACACGCTGCTCGGCTGGCTGGGCTATGACCGGGATGCGGTGCTGGCCGGGCGTCAACTTGAAGACTTCGCCAGCGCCGAAAACCGCGCTCAACTGGAGCAGGGGCTGGCCGAGTTGATCGCCGGTGAATCCGAGCAGATCAAGGGGCTGGAGCTGGTGTTCCTCAAGGCGGATGGCAGCCCGCTGCCGGTCAGCCTGACCGCGACGGCGCATCGGGATGAAGGCGGCCTCTTCCAGTCCTGCCGGGCCATGGTGTTCGACGCCACCGCCCGCCGCAAACGCGAGCAACAGATTCTGACGCTGAACGCCGCGCTATCCCGGCGTGCCGAGGAAGCCGAGGCGGCCAACCGGGCGAAGAGCACCTTCGTCGCCAACGTCAGCCACGAAATCCGCACGCCGATGACCGGCATCCTCGGCCTAACCAGCCTCTTGCGGCGGCACAGCCAGGACACGGTGCAGCTGGAAAAACTCGACAAGATCGAGGATTCCGGCCGGCATCTGCTGCGGCTGATCAACGACATCCTCGATATTTCCAAGATCGAAGCCGGGAAGATGGTGCTGACCGTCGAACCCTTCGAGCTGGACAAGGTGATCCGCCAGTCCTGCGCGCTGATGCTGCCGCGGGCGCGGGAAAAGGGGCTGGAACTGGTGGTCGATGTGGCGCCGGGGCTGACCCGGCTGCTCGAAGGCGACCCGGTGCGGCTGGGGCAGGTGCTGATGAACCTGCTGGCCAATGCGATCAAATTCACCGAACACGGCCATGTCACGCTGGCGGTCGAACTCGTTACGGCTGCCGACCCGGAAGTGGCGGGGCTGCACGCGCTTCGTTTTGAAATCCGCGATACCGGCATCGGCATCGATCCGGCGCAGAGTGCCCGCCTGTTCCTGGCGTTTGAACAGGCCGATGCCTCGACCACCCGCCGCTACGGCGGCACCGGCCTGGGGCTGACCATCGCCCGGCAGCTGGTACAGATGATGTCCGGGGACATCGGCGTGGACAGCCAGCCGGGTCAAGGCAGCACCTTCTGGTTCACCGCCCGCTTTGGCGACGCCGGCGCGCTGCCGCCGCTGCGCCATCTGCAACCCTGGCGAGTCCTGCTGGCCGAAGGGCTGGCTGAAAGTCGGGAAATCCTGGCGCGGATGCTGCGCAGCTTCGGCCTGACCGTCACGGCGGTTGCCGACGGCGAGCATTTGCTGACCCTGCTGGCGCAAAGCGATCAGGACGGCGAAGGATTTGATCTGGTGCTGACCGACGCCAGCTTGCCGGACCTGGTGGGAACGGAGTTGCCGGAGCGGCTGGCTGCGCTGGCGCTGGCCCAGCCGCCCGCGCATTTGCTGCTGCTGAGCAGCGATCCGGTGTATCAACTGCCGGCGGGCTTTGCCGGGGTCCTGCTCAAGCCGCTGACCGCCTCGACCTTGCTGGACAGCCTGGTGCGGCTCGACAAGGGCCAGGTGCTGACCGGGGACATCCTGCGGGTGACGCCGGCCGAGCTGGAGCTGCGGGAAAAGCACCGCGGCGCCCGCTTGTTGCTGGCCGAAGACAACCCGATCAATCAGGAAGTCGTCGTCGAATTGCTGCGGGACGTCGGGCTGGAGGTCGAAGTGGCCGAAAACGGCGCCGTGGCCGTCGCGATGGTCGCCGCCCGCGACTTCGACCTGATCCTGCTCGACATGCAGATGCCGGTGATGGATGGCCTGAGCGCGGCCGAAGCGATCCGCAAGCTGCCGGGCAAGGCCGATTTGCCGATACTGGCGCTGACGGCGAATGCCTTTGAGGAAGACCGGCATCGCTGTCTGGCCGCCGGGATGAACGACCATGTCGCCAAGCCGCTTGATCCCGGCATGTTCTTCGAGCGCCTGCTGCGCTGGTTGCCCGCGCCCGACCCGTCCGATCCCGCTGCAGAGGGCGAAGCGCTCGCCGAGTCGGATGAAATGCCGGACGGGGAGGCGCCGGAGGTGGCGGCGGGGGTGGCCGCTGAGGCCGGCGACGCGGCGATACAGGCGGCTTACCTGGCCGTGCCGGAACTGGATTACGTCAGCGGCTTGAAATACGTCCGCGGCCGGCCGGCGAGCTACGACCGGCTGCTGCGCAGCTTCCTGCTGAGTCATCGTGACGACATCAACCTGATCCGGGTGGCGCTGGACGAGGGCCGTTGCTTGGATGCCGAGCGGCTGGCGCATTCGCTGAAGGGGCTGGCCGGCACTTTCGGCGCGGTGACGGTGCAGACGCTGGCGATTGAGCTGGATGCGGCGTTGAAAAAGACCGTGCAGTCCGGGCTGCTGACCGCAGACATCGACCCGCTGGCGATGGAGCTTGAACAAGCCCTGCATCGGTTGGCGGTGGCGGTGGATCGGGTGCCGCGGGCGAAGGTCGAAGTGGATTGGCCGGCGCTGCATCAAGGGCTGCTGGAGTTGCAGTCGGCCCTGGAAGAGGGCAGTTTCCAGGCCAATCGGCGTTTTGCGCTGCTGGCGCCGCAATTACGGCGGGCCTGCGGCGACGCGGCGCTGGTGCTGGAGCAGCAGATCGGCCAGTTCAACTACGCCGAGGCGCTGGTGAGCCTGCAACAACTGCGGGTGGATTTCCCGCCGCAGACCGATTGAAGCGCGGGCCGGGACGGCGCGATTCTTCCGCTGAGGCCGGAGTTTCCCGGAGTAAAATCCCGGCCGTTCTTATCTTTATCGGAGATTTTCATGCCCCAATACCGCTCCCGTACCTCCACCCATGGTCGCAACATGGCCGGCGCCCGCGCCCTGTGGCGTGCTACGGGCATGAAGGACGGCGACTTCGGCAAGCCGATCATCGCCGTGGTCAATTCCTTCACCCAGTTCGTCCCCGGCCATGTCCATCTGAAGGATCTGGGGCAAATGGTGGCGCGGGAAATCGAGGCGGCCGGCGGTATCGCCAAGGAATTCAACACCATCGCCATCGATGACGGCATCGCGATGGGCCATGGCGGCATGCTCTATTCGCTGCCCTCCCGCGACCTGATCGCCGATTCGGTCGAGTACATGTGCAATGCCCACACCGCCGATGCGATGGTCTGCATTTCCAACTGCGACAAGATCACCCCGGGCATGCTGATGGCGGCGATGCGGCTGAACATCCCGGCGATTTTCGTTTCCGGCGGCCCGATGGAAGCCGGCAAGGTGAAGTGGCAGGACAAGGTGATCGCCGTCGATCTGATCGACGCGATGATCAAGGCCGGCGACAAGAGCGTCTCCGATGCCGACGTCGAAAATTTCGAGCGTTCCGCCTGCCCGACCTGCGGTTCCTGCTCCGGGATGTTCACCGCCAACTCGATGAACTGCCTGACCGAGGCGCTGGGCCTGTCGCTGCCGGGTAATGGCACGCTGGTGGCGACCCACGCCGACCGCAAGCAGCTGTTCCTCTCCGCTGGCCGCCGCATCGTCGAACTGTGCAAGCGGTATTACGAGCAGGACGACGCCAGCGTGCTGCCCCGCTCGATTGCCACCCAGGCCGCGTTTGAAAACGCGATGGCGCTGGATGTGTCGATGGGCGGCTCGACCAATACCGTGCTGCACCTGCTGGCGACGGCCCAGGAAGCCGGCGTCAATTTCACGATGGCGGACATCGACCGCATCTCCCGCCGGGTGCCCTGCCTGGCCAAGGTCGCGCCGGCCACTCAGGATTACCACATTGAGGACGTGCATCGCGCCGGCGGCATCATGGCCATCCTGGCCGAGCTGGACCGGGCCGGTTGCATCGAGCGGAACGTGCCGACGGTGCATCTGAAGACCCTGGGCGAGGCCATCGATACCTACGACGTGACCCGCACCGCTGAAAGCCACATTCTCGAGTTCTTCAAGGCCGCTCCCGGTGGCGTGCCGACCCAGGTGGCGTTCTCGCAGAACCGGCGCTATTCGGAGCTGGATCTGGATCGGACCCGCGGCTGTATCCGCAACCTGGAAAACGCCTATTCCCGCGACGGCGGTCTGGCCGTCCTCTACGGCAACATCGCCGAAAAGGGCTGCATCGTCAAAACCGCGGGCGTCGATGAATCGATCTGGACCTTCAATGGCACGGCGCGGGTTTATGAGAGCCAGGAAGACGCGGTCGAGGCCATCCTCGGCGGCGAAGTGGGCGCCGGCGATGTGGTCGTGATCCGCTACGAAGGGCCGCAAGGCGGGCCGGGCATGCAGGAAATGCTCTACCCGACCTCCTATCTGAAGTCCCGTGGCCTGGGCAAACAGTGTGCGCTGCTGACCGATGGCCGCTTCTCCGGCGGCACTTCCGGGCTGTCCATCGGCCATGCCTCGCCGGAAGCGGCCAACGGCGGCGCCATCGGCCTGGTGGAAACGGGGGACCGGATCGAGATCGACATCCCGAATCGCCGCATCCAGCTGGCGATCAGCGAGGCCGAGCTGGCCAGCCGGCGTGCCGCGATGGAAGCGCGGGGCGAACGGGCCTGGAAGCCGGTAAGCCGCGAGCGGGTGGTGTCGAAGGCGCTGGAGGCTTACGCGCTGTTCGCCACCTCCGCCGACCGGGGCGCCGTGCGCGACCTGTCCCAGGCCAAGCGGGCTTGAGTTTCCGGGTTGTGCGTTTGCCGGAGCAGGCCCGCGGGTTTGCTCCGGCATTCATTTCAGGATGAGTCTGCAAATCTGGCTGGCCTTCGTCGGGGCTTGCCTGATCATTTCCTTTTCGCCGGGACCGGGCTGCATGGCCAGCGTCTCGGCCGGGCTCGCCCACGGCTGGCTGCAGGCGCTGAAGCTGGTCGCCGGCTTGCAGCTGGCGCTGTTCCTGCAGATGGGGCTGGTCGCCACCGGCCTTGGCGCCTTGCTGGTGGCTTCCCCTTCGGCCTTCCTGACCGTGAAGCTGGTGGGCGCCGGCTATCTGATCTGGCTGGGTTTTGGCCTGCTGCGGCAAAGCGGGCAGGCGCTGCAGGTGGATGAGCAGAGCGTGCCGCGGGAGCAATTGTTGTGGCGCGGCCTGCTGGTCAATATGTCCAACCCCAAGGCCATTGTGTTCATGCTGGCGCTGGTGCCGCAGTTCATCGACGAATCCCGACCGCAGCTTTTGCAGTTCGGCATCCTGACGGCAACGATGGTGGTTATCGATTTCATCGTGATGGGCGGCTATGCCGGTGCGGCGGCACATTTCCGCCGCTGGCTGGCGACGCCGCTGGCGCAACGCTGGTCATCCCGGCTGTTTGGTTCGGCTTTCATCCTGCTCGGTCTCCTGACCCTGTGGCCGGCGCGGGGCTGATCCGCGCTTCCGTCTGCGGGAAGCCGCGGGGTGGCGACAGTGAAGTCGTATAATTCCCGGTTTGTTGCTTTCCAGGAAATTCGTCGTGACCGCTCCCCTGTTCCAGTCCACCCTCAGCAGCCTGCCGCTGCTGTCCCGCGGCAAGGTCCGCGATATTTACGCCGTTGATGCCGAGCGGCTGCTGATCATCACCACCGACCGCCTGTCGGCGTTCGATGTGATCCTGCCCAATCCGATCCCGCGCAAGGGGGAGGTGCTGACGGCGGTGGCGGATTTCTGGTTTGCCAAGCTGGGCCACATCGTTCCGAATCAGCTGACCGGTGTCGATCCGGAAAGCGTGGTGGCTGCGGACGAGCGGGATCAGGTTCGGGGTCGCGCCGTGGTGGTCAAGCGCCTGCGGCCGCTGCCGATTGAGGCGGTGGTGCGCGGTTATCTGATCGGTTCCGGCTGGAAGGATTACCAGGCCACCGGCGCCGTTTGCGGCATCGCGCTGCCCGCCGGGCTGCCGCTGGCCGCCCGCCTGCCCTCGCCGATCTTCACGCCTGCGACCAAGGCCGATGTGGGCGACCACGACGAAAACATTTCCTTCGCCCGCGCCCAGGCCAATTGTGCCGCGGTGCTGAGCGCCGCACTGGCCGGAACCGGTCGCAATGGCGCCCAGCTGGCCGATGAAGCCCGGCTGGCGGCGATTCGCCTCTATGAAGAAGCATCGGCCTACGCGCTGGGTCGCGGCATCCTGATCGCCGACACCAAGTTCGAGTTCGGGATCGACGCCGCCGGCACGCTGCACCTGATCGACGAGGCGCTGACGCCGGATTCTTCCCGTTTCTGGCCGGCCGACCAGTATCAGGCCGGCTGCAATCCGCCGTCCTACGATAAGCAGTATGTCCGCGACTATCTGGAAACCCTGGACTGGAACAAGAAGGCACCGGGCCCCAGCCTGCCGGCGGATGTGGTGGCGCGGACCAGCGCCAAGTACGTCGAGGCCTACGAGCGCCTGACCGGCAAGTGCCTGGCCTGAGTCCTCCTCCGCTTTTCCGATCTACAGGCCCGGTCGATGTCACCGGGCCGTTTTTTCCCCAAGCCCGATGACCATGAGCCCAGCCAATCCCCTGCTCGATTTTTCCGATCTGCCCCGTTTCGACCTGATCCAGCCCGAGCATGTCCAGGCGGCGATGTCCGCCCTGCTGGCGGAAAACCGCAGCCTGATCGACACCCTGTGCGCCGACCCGGCGCCGGCGACCTGGGACAACTTTGCCGCGCCGCTTAACGACGGCATCGAGCGTCTGTCCCGGGCCTGGGGCATCGTCGGGCATCTGCATTCGGTCAAGGATCTGCCGCCCTGGCGCGAGGCCTACAACGGCATGCTGCCGGAAGTGACCCGCTTTTATTCCGAGCTGGGCCAGAATCTGGTGCTGTTCGAGAAGTACAAGGCCATCCGCGCCAGTGCGTCGTTCGCTGAACTGAAGCCGGCGCGGCAGAAGATCATCGACAACGAGATTCGTGATTTCCGCCTGTCCGGCGCCGAGCTGGCCGAGGCGGACAAGCCACGCTTCCAGGCGATCATGGAAGAACTGGCGAGTCTGTCGGCCAAGTTTTCGGAAAACCTGCTCGATGCGACCAATGCTTTCGCCGAGTGGATTGAGGATGCGGCGCTGCTCGCCGGTTTGCCGGAGGACGTCAAGGCCGCAGCCCGTGCCGCGGCGGAGCGCGAGGGCAAGCCCGGTTGGAAGTTCACGCTGCATGCGCCGTCCTACGGGCCGGTGATGCAATACGCCGACCATCGTGAGCTGCGGGCGCGGATGTACCGGGGCTTTGCAACGCGGGCGGCGGAGTTCCATGAGGGCAGTTCCAAGCCGGAGTGGGACAACACCGGGATCATTCGCCGGATGCTGGAATTACGGCTGGAAGATGCGCGGATGCTGGGCTTCAACAATTTCGCCGAGGTTTCCCTGGTGCCGAAGATGGCCGAAAGCCCGGCGCAGGTGCTGGCTTTCCTGCGGGAGCTGGTGGCGAAGGCCAAGCCTTTCGCCGAGCGGGATCGGGCCGAGTTGTTCGAGTTTGCCCGCAAGGAGTTGGGCATGGCTGAACTGGCGCCGTGGGACATCGCCTACGTCTCGGAAAAACTGCAGCAGGCGCGCTACGCCTTCTCCGAGCAGGAGGTGAAGCAATATTTCACCGAGCCCAAGGTGCTGGCCGGCCTGTTCCGGGTGGTCGAACGGCTGTTCGGGCTGACGGTGAAGCCGGACAGCGCGCCCTTGTGGCATGAGGACGCCCGTTTCTATCGGCTGGAAACCCCGGCGGGTGAGCTGGTCGGGCAGTTTTATCTGGATTTGTATGCCCGCGAGGAAAAGCGCGGCGGCGCCTGGATGGATGAGGCGCGCTCCCGGCGGCTGACGGCGACGGGTGTGCAGAAGCCGGTGGCTTACCTGAACTGCAATTTTCCGCGGCCGGTGGGCGACAAGCCGGCGACCTTCACCCATGGGGATGTGATCACGTTGTTCCACGAGGCCGGTCACGGCTTGCATCACCTGCTGACCCGGGTGGATGAGTTGAGCGTGTCCGGTATCCACGGGGTGGAATGGGATGCGGTCGAACTGCCGTCGCAGTTCATGGAGAACTATTGCTGGGAATGGTCGGTGTTGTGCGAAATGACCGGGCATGTCGAGACGGGGGCGCCTTTGCCCCGCGAGTTGTTCGACAAGATGCTGGCGGCGAAGAATTTCCAGAGCGGTTTGATGACGGTGCGGCAGCTGGAGTTTTCCTTGTTCGACATGTTGCTGCACACGGATTTCGATCCGGCGGGGGCGGTGTCGGCGATGGATCTGCTGCAGGCGGTCCGTCAGGACGTGGCGGTGTTGTTCCCGCCGGAATGGCAGCGTTTCCCCAACAGCTTTTCGCACATCTTCGGCGGCGGTTACGCCGCGGGTTACTACAGCTATAAATGGGCCGAGGTGCTGTCGGCGGATGCCTACGCGGCCTTCGAGGAAGCGGGCGATCCTTTCGATGCGACGACCGGTCGGCGTTTCCTGGAAGAAATTCTGTCCGCCGGGGGCGAACGGCCGGCGTTGGCGAATTTCCAGGCCTTCCGCGGGCGCGAGCCGAGCGTGGATGCGCTGCTGCGGCATAACGGCATGGTGGCAACGGCCTGAGGAGGCAATCATGGGGTGGGCAAGGTTCGGTGGCGTGGTGCTGGCTGGGGCGGTGATGGCAATGCCGCTGTGGGCGGATGCCTATCGCTGGCAGGATCCGGTGAGCGGCAAGGTGATCCTGTCGGATCAGCCCCCGCCGCGCGCGGCGCGTAACGTCGCCAAGGTGGAATCCGGCGATGTGCCGGAAGATGCCCGCTCCTTCACGCTGCGGATCGCGGCGAAACGCCATCCGGTGGTGCTCTATACCGGCGCCGAGTGCATTACCGAGTGCCAGATGGCACGGGATCTGCTGAAAAAGCGGGGCGTGCCATTTACGGAGAAGCCGATGCAGTCCCAGGAGGATCTCAACGAGCTTCGTAATCTGGCGGGCGATGCCTTTGTGCCCAGTCTGAAGGTCGGCAAGGAGTTTTGCCGTGGCTTCATTGCCGCGACCTATCAGACCCTGCTCGACAAGGCCGGTTATCCGAGCGCTGTGTTGCCTGGCGAGCGCAAAGCACTGGAAGAAAAGAAATAAGAAAACCTTGGCTCTCAGCTGAGGTTCTGGCCTAGAAGTTTCATTGTTTTCGGTATTTGCCGCTTTTTTCAGCAAAAATCAGGCAAAACAATAAAACTTCCCAAAAGGCTTGACGGGTCTCTGAAAGTCTTTATAATGCGCACCTCTTCGCCGGCAACGGTGCAGCGCAAAGTCAAAGCAAATCAATGATTTGCAAGCGATTGAAGTTCAAAGGCGGTTGGTTTCAGCGATTGTTAAGAAATTCTGAAACGAGCTTGACCGAAAAGTTTCAGTCTGTATAATGCGCGCTCTTGCTGAGAGGCGAGGGCGGTTAGGTCGGGCGTAGGTGCTTGATTTAATTGATGATCTTTAAGAATTTGGACAACCGATAGGTGTAGGTGCTTGGT
>JBEBBF010000255.1:0-3476 GCA_041158545.1 Pseudomonadota bacterium
ACTGGTTCACCACCGAAGCCGGCAGCAGCTTTTCCTCGACACCCAGGCAGATCAGCCACTGGCCGTTGGCGGCATAGACCAGCTGGTCATCGTCCCGCGGCGAGACCCAGCCCAGGCTTTGGCGATCCAGACCGCCGCAACCGGGCAGGGTGTGTTTGGCCAGGGCCTCGTCCAGGGCCGGCAAGGTCATGCCCCACTCCGGGGCGAGGCGATACAGCTGGAGGTTCTTGAACCACATGGGAATACTTCCGGTGAGAGTTGGCGGAAAACCGGGCTGTCAGCCCGTTGCGGGCGGAATTATACGAAAGCCCGGCGCGGCTTCTTGCCGCTGAAAATGAAAGGCCCCGCCGCAGCGGGGCCCGCAGGCTGAGGCCAGCCGGGTCAGGCGGCCTTGGTTTCGGCTTCGGGTTCGCCGTAGAGCAGTTCCTTCATCCGGGCCGAGAGGTTTTCCAGCGACAGAATCTGCTGCTGCAACTCCTGCTCCACATGCTCCAGTTCGGCGATGCGGTCTTCCAGCGTGTCGGTGGCCTGGTGGATGCGCTTGATGCTTTCCAGGCGGCGCTTGAGCTGGATCTGGTATTCCCGGACCTGGGTTTCCATCGGCGCCATGATCGCCTTCAGCCAGACCTCGGTTTCCCGGTTGGCGTGCTCGAAAGCGCGGCGGACCTGGGTGGCGACTTCCTCGAAGAACTGCTGGATCACGTTCTTCTTTTCGTGGGTCATCAGCGTCAGCGTGGTGTTCAGATGGGTGTTGCACCACTGCTCCAGCCGGTCGATTTCCTTCTCGTGGCGCAGCAGCGAGTAAGGCGTCGGCGAGCCGAGCTTGAGGCCGTGCTCGACCGAGAACTTCTTGTACACCGCCTCCATCATCGTCATGATCTCGCCGATTTCCTTGCCGGAATTGCCGAGATTGGTCCGGACCACGGAGAAGAAGCGGTTCATCGCTTCCGAAAGCTGGCGGGAGAAGGTGGCCTCCAGCATGCCTTCGCGGGTGGATTGGGTCAGGCTGCGCAACGCGTCCAGGCCCAGGTGGCCGAACAGGTTGTTGGTCAGCCGGGCAAAGACGCTGCGCACCGCGTAATAACGCTGCAGGCCGGCCTCGAACTCTTCCTTCTCGGTCCGTACCTTGCCCATCATGTACTCGACCACGCCCTTGTTCTTGCCGCGCAGTTCGTTCATTTCGCCGAGCTGCTCGCGCAGGCCGTTCATCCGCGAAGCCAGCAGGCCGCGGACGCTCTGGTAGATGTCGCCGAATTCCGCTTCGGTGTTTTCCCGGACGATGTCCTGCTTGGCGGGGATCAGCTCTTCGGACAGCGCATATTCCAGCGCCGGCAGCCGGCTGCGGTCGAGCAGCGCCGTGTCGCCATTGATCTTGGCGACCAGGCCCTTTTGCGCCGACACCGGGAAAACCTGCTGGACCGGCAGCGCCAGGATGCCGGCGCAGGACAGCGCCTGACGGGCGATTTCCGCTTCGATTTCCTTCGGCGTCTTCAGCTCGTCCCACAGGCCGTCGATCTTGTTCAGCACCACCAGCCGGCCACGCTTCCTGGCGCCGCCGCTACCGATATGGTCGCGCCAGATCGCCAGATCGGACTGGGTGACGCCGGTATCCGCCGCCAGGATGAACAGCACCGCATGGGCGTTCGGCAGCAGCGACAGGGTCAGTTCGGGCTCGGTACCAATCGCGTTGAGACCCGGCGTATCGAGGATGACCAGACCCTGCTTCAGCAGCGGATGCGGGAAATTGATGACTGCGTGCCGCCAGCGGGGCACTTCGACCAGCCCGTCGCTGCCGACATGGTAGAGGTCGCTCTCGTCGTTGCCGACGGTGAAGCCCAGGGCCCTGGCATCTTCAGGGGAAACGCGGGTGACTTCGCTGACATGCTTCAGCGCCGCCTGCATGGCCTCGGCGGAGCGGACATCCAGATTGACCCGGTTCCATTCTTCCGGGTGGCGCCGGTATTCGGAGACGCCGGCCTTGGTGGCGCGGGTCTGGATCGGCAGCAGGTCGATGCACGGCGGCTTGCTGGCATCGAACAACAATTCGGTCGGACACATCGTCGTCCGGCCCGCCGACGAGGGCAGCATCCGGTTGCCGTATTCGGCGAAGAAGATCGAATTGATCAGCTCGGACTTGCCGCGGGAGAACTCGGCGACGAAGGCGACGTTCAGCCGGTCTTCGCGCAGCCGCTCCAGCAATTGCGCCAGCCGCAGGTCGCTCTGGGCGTCGTTCAACTCGTATTCCGCCAGCCAGCCCTGGAAATTCTCCAGTGTCCCGGAAAGCCGGGAGCGCCAGGCGCTGTAGGCGGCAAACTGATGGACGAGTGTCATGTTCGACTCCCGAAGGCGAAAAAAAGGCTTTCAATTTATCACATAACGGCCAGAGCCAAGCCTGGCTTGAGTGACAGCTGTGCTAGATCTGACAATTTTGGCAATAAAAAGTGGCACGCCCTGCTTGCCGGACCTGCCCCACCTGCCCGCTGCAGCGGCGACAGACCTGGCCAGCCCGGCCATAGACCGCACAATCGATCTGAAAATAGCCGCTGCTGCCGTCGCTATGCACGAAATCCCGGAGGCTGCTGCCGCCCGCGGCAATCGCGGCGCGCAGGGTGTCCTGGACCGCGACCGCCAGACGCTCGCACTCCGCCCGGCTGAGGCTCGCCGCGGGCCGGAACGGGGAAATGCCAGCGCGGAACAGGCTTTCCGCTGCATAAATATTGCCGACTCCGACCAGCACATGGGCGTCCATCAGCACCAGCTTGACCGGAGACTGCCGCCGGGCGAACAGGGCCTGCAGCTTCGCCCCGTCGAATTCCGCCGTCAGCGGCTCGATGCCGAGGTCCACCAGCAGCGGATGCGCCGCCCACTCCGGCCCGTCCAGCCACAACAGCACGCCAAAGCGGCGGGGATCGCGAAAGCGCAGGCTGCGCCCGGCAAAGCGGAGATCCACATGATCATGCTTCTCCGGCGGCGTCTCGGCCGCCACCAGCCGCAAGCTGCCGGACATCCCCAGGTGCAGCAGCAACCAGCCGCCGCCGCCCGCCGCCTCGCAGTCGAACAACAGATATTTCCCGCGGCGGACGATGCGCTCCAGCCGCCGCCCCGCCAGCCGCTGCGCCAGATCCGGCGGGATCGGCAAGCGCAAGCTCGGGAAGCGCACGGTCGCCCCGAGAAAGCGCTGCCCGGCCAGCTCCGGCTCTATCCCGCGCCGGGTCACTTCCACTTCCGGCAATTCCGGCATCCTGCTCTCCTTTTTTCCGCGGAACCGCCCGCTTTTCCCCGCCGCAGGCGCCCCGAACCCGGCTTGTCGCTGGGAATAAAGCGCAATAACATCGGCGGCTCCTAAACCTTTGCGATTCTACGGGCTCCAAGTTCGCATCCCGTAGCGGAAACCACCCCATGCGTTACACCCTGCTTGCCGCCGCCCTCTCGCTTGCCCTGGCCCTGCCCGCCCACGCGGCCGACGAGACTCCGCC
>JBEBBF010000256.1:0-5015 GCA_041158545.1 Pseudomonadota bacterium
CCCTTGCCGGCGGCCAGACCATCGGCCTTGATGACAATCGGCGCGCCCTGGGCGTCCAGGTAGGCGTGGGCCGCAGCGGCATCGCTGAAGGTCTGGAAGCCGGCGGTGGGAATCTTGTGCCGGTCCATGAAGCGCTTGGCGTAGTCCTTCGACGACTCCAGCTGCGCCGCTTCCTTGGTCGGGCCAAAAATCTTCAGGCCACGGGCGCGGAATACATTCACGACACCGGCAGCCAGCGGCGCTTCCGGACCGACCACGGTCAGGTGAATCTTTTCCCGCTCGGCAAAATCCGCCAGCGCCACCGGGTCGGTCAGCGGCAGGTTTTCCAGCTCCCGCTCCCGCGCCGTACCGGCATTACCCGGCGCAACATAAACCTTCTGCAGACCGTGGGTCTTGGCAAGCTTCCAGGCCAGGGCGTGCTCACGACCGCCGGAACCGATGACGAGGAGTTTCATGGCTGTTCCTTTTTTCTCTGCGTTAGGTGGAGTTTCACCGGCCGGAGCCGGTGAAACACAAACGTCTTGGTTTTTCTCGGGTGCTACGGTGTTACGACTGCACGACCACCGGCTTAGTGCCGGAAATGGCGGGCGCCGGTGAAGACCATGGCGATGCCGTGTTCGTCGGCCGCGGCGATGACTTCCTCGTCGCGCATGGAGCCGCCGGGCTGGATCACCGCGACGTCGCCGGCTTCGGCCAGCACGTCGAGGCCGTCACGGAACGGGAAGAAGGCGTCGGAGGCGACGACCGAGCCCTTGAGCGACAGGCCAGCGTGGGTGGCCTTGATGCTGGCGATCTTGGTCGAATCGACGCGGCTCATCTGGCCGGCGCCGACGCCCAGGGTCATGCCGCCGCCGCAGAAGACGATGGCGTTGGACTTGACGAACTTGGCGACGCGCTCGGCGAACAGCAGGTCTTCGATCTGCTGGGCGGTCGGCTGCACCTTGGTGACGACCTTGAGGCCGGAGGCCTGGGCGGTGAAGTCATCCGCGGTTTGCACCAGCAGGCCACCGCCGACGCGCTTCAATTCCAGCTTGTTGAGGTCCTTGCCCAGCGGCACGACCAGCACGCGCAGGTTCTGCTTGCTGGCCAGCGCGGCCTTGGCTTCGGCGGTGAAGGCCGGGGCGATCAGCACTTCGACGAAGTGCTTGCGGGCGTTCATCGCGTTGACCACGTCGAGACCGACTTCGCCGTTGAAGGCGATGATGCCGCCGAAGGCGGAGGTGGAGTCGGTCTGGAAGGCTTTTTCGTAGGCGCCGAGCAGGGTGCCATCGATGGCGACGCCGCAGGGGTTGGCGTGCTTGATGATGACGCAGGCGGGCGCTTCAAAGGCCTTGACGCATTCCCAGGCGGCGTCCGAATCGGCGATGTTGTTGTAGGACAGTTCCTTGCCCTGCAGCTGGGTGTAGGCGGCGATGCTGCCGGCCAGCGGCGTGGTGTCGCGGTAGAAGGCGGCGGACTGGTGGGAGTTTTCGCCGTAGCGCAGGATCTCGACCCGGTCGAAGGCCAGTTGCAGCTTGTTCGGGAAGATGGACGGGGTCGGCGCGGCGGCGGCCGGCTGGGCTTCGGCGCCCTCGTCGAGGCCGGTCAGCCAGTTGGCGATCATGCTGTCGTAGCGGGCGGTGTGGGTGAAGGCTTTCTTGGCCAGACCAAAGCGGGTGGCCAGTTGCAGCGCGCCGCCGTTGCCCTTCATCTCGTCCAGCAGCGGCTGGTAGTCGCTCGGGTCGGTGACGATGGCGACGCCGGCGTAGTTCTTGGCCGAGGAGCGGACCATGGCCGGGCCACCGATGTCGATGTTTTCAATCGCGTCTTCCAGCGTCACGCCGGCCTTGGCGATGGTGGCGGCGAAGGGATAGAGGTTCACGCAGACCAGGTCGATGGTCGGGATGCCGTGCTGTTCGATGGTGGCCATGTGCTCGGCGAGGTCGCGGCGGGCGAGGATGCCGCCATGCACCTTGGGGTGCAGGGTCTTGACGCGGCCGTCGAGCATTTCCGGGAAGCCGGTGTAGTCGCCGATTTCGGTGACGGCGAGGCCGGCGTCACGCAGCATCTTGGCGGTGCCGCCGGTGGACAGCAGCTTGACGCCCTGGGCGGCGAGGCCTTGGGCAAATTCGAGGACTCCGGTCTTGTCGGAGACGGAAATCAGGGCTTGTTGAATTTTCATGGCAGTCAGAGGAGTTGGTATTCGGTCAGTTTCTTGCGCAGCGTATTGCGGTTGATGCCCAGCATTTCGGCGGCGACGGTCTGGTTGCCGCCGGCCTGTTCCATCACCACCTCAAGCATGGGCTTCTCCACGCTCTTGATGACCATGGCGTAGATCGCCGACGGACTTTCCCCGTCCAGGTCGCGGAAATACTGGTTGAGGGCCCCGTAAACGCAGGCCGATATGTCATTCTGGCTCATGCCGCCAAAACCTCCCCTTGTTGTTCTTCGTGGTACGGCAGATGCACGTGGTTTTCGGCGAGTCGCTGGAAGAATTCATCCACCGCTTGCCGTTGTTGTTCGATGCTGGGCAGCTGGTTCATCGCGTGGCGGAAGGCGGCGGAGCCGACCAGTCCCTTGGTGTACCAGGCGATGTGCTTGCGGGCGACGCGGAAGCCGGTTTCCAGGCCATAGAAGGCGTAGAGGTCTTCCAGGTGTTCGCCAAGAATCCGGTGGATTTCCTGCACGGTCGGCGGCGGCAGATGGCGGCCGGTCTGCAGGAAATGTTCGATTTCACGGAACAGCCAGGGGCGCCCCTGGGCGGCGCGGCCGATCATCACCCCGTCGGCGCCGCTGAGTTCCAGCACCCGCCTGGCCTTTTCCGGCGTCGTGACGTCGCCGTTGGCGATGACCGGAATCTTCACCGTTTCCTTGACCAGACGAATGGTGTCGTACTCGGCTTCGCCGGTGTATTGCTGGCAGCGGGTGCGGCCGTGGATGGCCAGCGCCCGGATGCCCGCGGCTTCGGCGATACGGGCGACATCGGGGGCGTTCTTGTGCTGCTTGTCCCAGCCGGTGCGAATCTTCAGCGTGACCGGGGTTTCCGGCACGGCGCGAACCACGGCTTCCAGGATGCGGCCGACCAGGATTTCGTCCTTGAGCAGCGCCGAGCCGGCCATCACGTTGCAGACCTTCTTGGCCGGGCAGCCCATGTTGATGTCGATGATCTGGGCGCCGTGATCGACGTTGTGACGGGCGGCGTCGCCCATCATCTTCGGATCGGCGCCCGCGATCTGCACCGAGATCGGCGCCACTTCCCCATCATGGTTGGCGCGGCGCAGGGTCTTGGCACTGCCATAGAGCAGGGAGTTGGAGGTCACCATTTCCGACACGGCGAGACCTGCGCCCATTTTCTTGCACAGCTGGCGAAAAGGACGGTCCGTCACGCCCGCCATCGGGGCAACGAACAGGTTATTGCGCAGGGTGAAACCGCAGAACTGCATGGATTGGGTCGCCGGAAAAAAGCGGGATTCTACCCGAAGCCTCCGACTCCCCAAAGGCAAAGGCGGGGTCAGGGCAAGGGGCCCACGTAGCCCGGCGGGGGCGAATCGGGGAATTTGTAGCCCTCGTCCCCCTGCTCCGGCTCCGGCGGGAACCAGCGCGGGAAGACGACACGGGCGACGGCGCCGCGCACCCTGGGGTTGGGCCGCAGGCTGGCGGTGGCGCTGTGCTGGGTGGCGATTTCGCGGACGATGGCCAGCCCCAGGCCGCTGCCCTCGGTGGTGGCGTCATCCACCCGGTAGAAGCGTTCAAACACCATTTCAGCCTGCTCCTCGCTGAGGCCGATCCCGTTATCTTCGACTTCGAGCACCACATGCGCCGCATCGAGCAGCAGCCGGCAGGTGACGCTACCGCCGCGGGGGGTGTAGCGCAACGCGTTGTCGATCAGGTTGTTGATCATTTCCCGCAGCAGGAAGGCGTTGCCCACGAGCATCGCCGGCTCGCTGTCTTCAAAGCCCAGGTCGATGTCCCGCTCCAGCGCCCGCATCACCCAGATTTCCACGGCCTCGCGCAGGATGCCGTTCAGCTCCAGTTGCTTCAGCTGGCTTTGCACCTGCTCGCGAGCTTCGGTGCGCGCCAGGGTCAGCAACTGATTGACCAGCCGGGTGGCACGATCGACGCTGGTGGCGATCTGGTCCAGCGCATGACGCAGGTGGCGGGGGTCGGTTTCCCGCAGCGCCAGCTGGGTCTGGGTTTTGAGTCCGGTCAGCGGCGTGCGCATCTGGTGCGCGGCGTCGGCGATGAAGCGGTGCTGGGCATCGACGTTGCGCTGCATCCGCACCAGCATCGCATTGAAGGCCTCGACCAGCGGCTCCAGCTCTTCCGGAACCCGCTGGGTGCCAATCGGCGACAAGTCGGCGGGGTCGCGGGCTTCGATGGTGCCGCGCAGCCGGGTCAGCGGTCGCAAGCCGCGGGAAAGCCCGAACCAGACCAGCACCACCGCCAGCGGGATGATGACGAATTGCGGCAGGATCACGCTGGCGATGATCTTGTTGGCCAGCTGTGCCCGCTTTTCCAGGGTTTCTCCGACTTCGACCAGCAGCCATTGCTCCCGCGGCAGGCTGCCGTCGGTCAGGTACATGTAGGCAATGCGCAGGTCCTGCCCCTTGTATTCGCCGTCGCGGAAGTAGATTTCCCCGGCCAGTTCGTTGTCGTCACCATCGCCGTCGGCGCTGGGCAGATCCCGGTCACCGGCCAGCACCCGGCCGCGGCGGGTGATGACATGAAAGTAGACGTTGTCCGTTTCGTCGGAACGCAAGAGCGCCCGCGCCGAACCAGGCAGATTCACCACCACCTTGCCGTTGTTGAAGCGGACCTGGCGGGCGATGGCCGCGACGTGCTCCCGCAACGCCTGGTCGTAGGGGTAACTGGCGACGTTGTTGGCGAAGTAATGGGTAATCGCGATGCTGACCGGCCAGACAAACAGCAGCGGTGCCAGCATCCAGTCCAGAATCTCGCCAAACAGCGAGCGCTGGCTTTCAGGGTTGGAGGATTTCTTCGCGAGGCTTTTCAAGGCAGTAACCCAGGCCGCGGAC
>JBEBBF010000257.1:0-6682 GCA_041158545.1 Pseudomonadota bacterium
GTCGGACACCGCGACGATGCCGACGCTGGCCCGGGCCAGCCCGGCGGCGACCAGGCTTTCCCGCCGGGTCGCATCGCCGAAAACCACGTTTTCCCCCGCCGCTGCCGCTTCGCGCACCCGGTCCGGGTCCAGATCGAGCGCGACGTATTCCACTTCCTCCTGGTTCAGGAAGCGGGCGAGGTACTGGCCGCTACGGCCGAAACCGCAAATGATTGCGTGCTTTTCCGTCCCCATGCTGCGGGCGGCGATCATCGTCAGCTGCATCGAGCGCATCAGCCATTCGCTGGCGACGAAGCGCAGCACGATCTTCTCGCTGAAATGCACGACGAAGGGCGCCACCAGCATCGACAGCAGCAAGGCCGACAGCACCGCCTGCTCCACCGACTTCGGCATCGGCCCCAGTTCCCCCAGCAGCACGAAGCCGAATTCACCGCCGGCGCACAGCCACAACCCGACCCGGATCGCATTCCCCGTCGTTCCGCCCATCCGCCAGGAAATCAGCCCGACGATCAGGCCCTTGATCAGCAGCAGGCCCAGCAGCACCAGCAGCGCCAGCCACCAGTTATCCAGCAGCGTCGGCATGTTCAGCTTCATGCCGATGGTCACGAAGAACAGGCCCATCAACACATCGCGGAAGGCCTTGATGTCCTCTTCCACCTGCAAGCGGTATTCGGTTTCGGCGATCAGCATCCCGGCGACAAAGGCCCCCAGCGCCTGGGACAGCCCGGCCAGCTCGGTCAGATAGGCCAGCGTCAGCGTCACCAGCAACACGTTGAGCATGAACAGTTCCGAGGAGCGGGCGCGGGCGACAACATGGAACCACTGCCGCATCAGCTTCTGGCCGAAAACCAGGATCAAGGCCAGCGCACCGACCACCTTCAGCATCGCCAGCCCCAGCAGCCAGGCCATGGTCTCCGGCGGCTCGGACAAGGAAGGCAGGATGATCAGCAGCGGCACCACCGCCAGATCCTGGAACAGCAGCACGCCCATCACCTCCCGGCCGTGCGGCGTATCCAGCGCCATCCGCTCCGCAAGCAACTTGGTCAGCACCGCCGTCGAGGACATCGCCAGCACGCCACCGATGCCCAGCCCCAGTTGCCAGGGCAGGCCGGCCACCAGACCGAGGGCGATGAACACCACCATCGTCACCAGCACCTGCAGCAGGCCGACGCCGAAAACGATGCGCTTCATCGCGTAAAGCTTGGCCAGCGAGAACTCCAGGCCGATCGAGAACATCAGGAATACCACGCCGAACTCGGCCAGATGCTGGGCGCGGGAAACGTCCTTCATCAGATTCAGCGCATGCGGCCCGATCACGCAGCCGACCGCCAGATAGCCCAGCACCGGCGGCAGATTCAGCCGACGAAAGCCCACCACCGCCAGAACGGACGCACCGAGCAAGAGGAGGATGAGCTGCAGCGTATTCATGGACAGGGCTTGGGGTGCAAGTCCGGGCCGTGCCCGGGGGGGTGGTATACTCGCACCATCTTAAACGCAGCTCCGCCATGAACCCAAGCGCCGTCCCCGCCCTCCTTGCCACGCCCGACGCTGCCCGCGCACTCGAACTGGCCCGCCAGACCCTGCGCATCGAAGCCGAAGCCATCCTCGGCCTGCTCGACCGGCTGGACGACGCACTGGCCCGTGCCGTTGAATTGATCCTCGCCTGCAAGGGCCGGCTGATCGTCAGCGGCATCGGCAAATCCGGCCACATCGCCCGCAAGATTGCCTCGACGATGTCCAGCACCGGCACCCCGGCCTACTTCGTCCATCCCGCCGAAGCCAGCCACGGCGACCTGGGCATGATCACCCGCGACGACGTCGTGCTGGCCCTGTCCAACTCCGGCGAATCGGACGAGTTGCTGCGCATCCTGCCGCTGATCAAGCGCCAGGGCGCCCGGCTGATCGCGATGACCGGCAACCCGGCCTCGACCCTGGGCCGCGAAGCGGACATCCACCTCAACGCCGGCGTCAGCCAGGAAGCCTGCCCGCACAACCTCGCCCCCACCGCCAGCACCACCGCCGCGCTGGCCCTGGGCGATGCGCTCGCCGTGGCGCTGCTCGACGCCCGCGGCTTCGGTCCGGACGACTTTGCCCGCTCCCACCCCGGCGGCGCCCTCGGCCGGCGGCTGCTGACCCATGTCCGCGACGTGATGCGGCCGGCGGACCGTGTTCCGGTGGTCACCCCGGATACCAGCGTGGCCGACAGCATTCTGGCGATTTCCCGCGGTGGCCTCGGCATGACCGCCATCGTCGCCGACGGCCGGCTGCAAGGCATCTTCACCGACGGCGACCTGCGTCGCGCCTTCGAAAAGCAGCTGGATCTGCGCGAAGCCCGGATCGCCGCACTGATGCACCCGCGGCCCTACACCATCCAGCCGGAGCGGCTGGCGGTCGAAGCCGTGGAAATGATGGAACGGCACCGGATCAATCAACTGCTGGTGGTCGACGCCGCTGGCGAACTGGTCGGCGCGCTGAACATGCACGACCTGTTCCAGGCCAAGGTCATCTGAAGCGACGCCCGGATGAAGAGCGGTTCCGCGTCCCTGTTTCCCCTGAGCCTGCTGCTGGCGCTGGCCGGCCTCAGCTTCTGGCTGCAGCAAAGCACCGTGATGCCCGAGGAACGGCAGGACGGCAAGCTGCGCCATGATCCGGACACCATCGTCGAAAACCTGATGCTGCGCCGGCTCGACGCCCAGGGGCAGCTGGAATACCGGGTGCTCGCCGACCGCCTGCAGCATTTCGCCGACGACGAAACCAATCTGCTGACCGCACCGCGCATCACCCACTACGCCCCCGGCAAGCCGGACATCAACGCCCGCAGCAGCACCGCCCAGGTGGACAAGAGCGGCGACGTGATCCGGATGCAGCAAAACGTCGAAATCGTCCGCGCCGGCCGGGACGCCAGACAGCCGGAATTACGCATCACCACGCCGGAACTGATCCTGCACCCCGATGCCGGCCGCGCCCATACCGCCGCGCCGGTCGAAGTTCGCCAGGGCAAGACCTGGCTGACCGGCGTCGGCATGGAAATCGACACCAAGGCCCAGACCTATTCCCTGCTGTCCCAGGTCAAGGGCAGCTACCGCACTCCGAAAGCGCCCTGAACATGTTCCCCACGTCCCGCCCGCTACCCGCCCTGCTCGCCCTTGCCCTCCTTGGTTCCGGCCTGAGTGCGCCGGTGCTGGCCGAACGGGCCGACCGGGACAAGCCGATCAACCTGGAAGCCGCCCGGGTCACCGTCGATGACGCGAAAAAGCTCCAGATTCTGGAAGGCAAGGTTGTCCTGACCCAGGGCACGCTGATGATCACCGCCGAGCGCATCGTGATCAGCGAAGACCAATACGGCTTCCAGCGCGGCACCGCCTTCGCCGGCCCCGGCCAGCTGGCCCGCTTCCGCCAGAAGCGCGAAGGCCGCGACGATTACGTCGAAGGCGAAAGCGAGCGGATCGAATACAGCAGCCGCAATGAAGTGGCGGAACTGTTCCAGCGCGCCCGGGTGCGCAACGGCAGCGACGAAATTCGCGGCGACTACATCTGGTACGACGCCATCGCCGAGAAGTTCATGGTCAATGGCGGCGATAACAAGGACACCCGCAGCGAAAACACCCGGGTCCGGGCCAGCATTCAGCCCAAACACCAGCCCCTGCCGCCGGAAGCCGAGCCGCGCCCGGCCGCCCTGCAGCTGCGCAGCAGCACCCTGCTGCAACGCGACAGCGAACGCTGAGCCTTTCCGGCCGCGCGACCGGCTTGCGCAGCGCAACACACCTCCGGGTAAACCCCTAGCCCCCTGGGCCAAATACCTCCGAAATACAACAGCAAGCTGCTGTTTATAAAAGGTAAAAATCGGCCACCAAAATTTTTTGTGCAGCGCACAAAAAACGCTTGACTTCGTTTCAGGCATCCCTATAATTCGAGTCATGGTGCAGCGCAACATAAACGGCTGCCAAAACAGTTTCAACCCAATCTTCAAACCTTAGGAGCAAGACCATGACTTTCGCCCCCGAACAATTCGCCGCTTCCAACAAGGCCGCCGTTGATTCCCTGCTGTCCCTGGCCAACACCGCCCTGGCTTCCGCCGAGCGCATCGCCGCCCTGAACCTGAACACCGCCCGCTCCATCCTGGAAGACGGCGTGTCTGGCGCCAAGGCCCTGATGGGTGCCAAGGACGTGCAAGAAGCCCTGTCCATCCAGGCTTCCCTGGCCCAGCCGAACGTGGAAAAGGCTGTTGCCTACTCCCGTTCCGTGTATGAAATCTCCGCCCAAGCTCAAGAAGAGCTGTCCAAGAACCTGGAAAACCAATTCGGTGGCTTCCAGAAGCAAGTTGCTGACCTGCTGGACAAGGCTGCCAAGTCCGCTCCCGCCGGTTCCGACGTCGCCGTCGCCGCTGTGAAGTCCGCCATCGCCGCCGCGACCAGCGCCTTCGACAACATGAACAAGGCTGCCAAGCAAGTGGCTGAAATCACCGAAGCCAACGTCGCTGCCGCCACCAACGCCACCGTCAAGGCTGTTGGCGCCACCGCCGCCGCTGCCAAGAAGAAATAATCGCTACCCAGCGAACCAGAAGCCCCGCCTCGGCGGGGCTTACAGCCCACAAAGCGTAACCACACCACACACCCGGAGGAAAAAATGAGCAATCCGAATTTCGAACAGATCGCCGCCGCCCAAAAGGCTAACGCTGAAGTCCTGACTTCCCTGGTCCGCATCGCCTTCAACGGCGTCGAGCGCCTGGCCGCCCTGAACCTGGCCGCCACCCGCGACTTCTTCGACACCACCGTTGCCAGCACCCAGCAAGTTCTGGGCGCCAAGGACGCAACCGAAATCGCCAAGCTGCAAGCCACCCTGTCCCAGCCCGGCCTGACCAAGGCGCTGGACTACTCCCGCAGCGTGTATGACCTGGTTGCCAACCTGCAAAAGGAACTGACCGGCGTCGTGGAAGGCCAATACCAAGCCTTCACCAAGAATGCCGCCAGCGCAATCGACAAGACCTCCGCCCAAGCTCCGGTGGGCGGCGACATCTTCGCTGCAACCATGAAGTCCCTGCTGGACGCCACCACCAAGGCCTACGAAAACCTGAACGGCGTGGCCAAGCAAGTGACCAGCATCGCTGAAGCCAACGTGCAAGCCGCGACCACCGCTGCTGCCTCCGCTGCTGGCGTTGCCAAGAAGAAGTAATTCCGGCAGTCCCTGCCCCGAAACCCCGGCTCCGGCCGGGGTTTTGTCGTTTACGGCGGCACGTTTCCAGAATCCTGATTCCGCCGCTTGCGACCCCGC
Organism: Pseudomonadota bacterium; assembly: GCA_041158545.1. Lineage (GTDB taxonomy): Bacteria > Pseudomonadota > Gammaproteobacteria > Burkholderiales > Rhodocyclaceae > JBEBBF01. The sequence goes on from JBEBBF010000257.1 coordinate 5,272, forward strand.
CTTGGGCGGACTACCATCAGCAGTAAATAACCAACCAGTCAGTTATTTACTGCCATGACCACCACGCCTGCCGCTCCCCGCTGGCAACGCCGGGCCGAAGCCCGTCCGGAGGAGGTTTTGCAGGCGGCGCTTGCCGCCTTTGCCGAACGGGGCTACGCCGCGACCAGTCTGGATGAAGTCGCCCGCCGCGCCGGCATCACCAAAGGCACGCTGTACCTCTATTTCCCCAACAAGGCCGAGCTGTTCAAGGCGGTGGTCCGTAACGCGCTGGTCAGCAACCTGAGCGATGCCCGGCAGCGGGCGGCCAGCCACAGCGGCAGCAGTTGGTCGCTGCTCGCAGGCCTGCTGCGGGAATTCACCCACCGCATCGTGCTGTCGCCTTTGTCGGCGATACCCAAGCTGGTCATCGCCGAGGCCGGCAACTTCCCGGACATCGCCGGGTTTTACTTCAACGAAGTGGTGATGCCGGCCCGGCAGTTGCTCCAGGGCATCCTGCAACGGGGCATCGCCCAGGGCGAATTCCGGCCGCTGGACCTGGACCACATCTGGCGGGTGGTCATCGCGCCGCTGCTGCTGGCGATCCTCTGGCAGCACAGCTTCAAACCCTACGACCCGGTGCCGCTGGACGTCGAACGGCACCTGGCCAGTCATCTCGATCTGCTGCGACACGGCCTGCTGCTGCCGCAGGTTTCTGCCCTCCAGGAGGCACCATGAACCGCAAACCGCTAGTCCTGATCCCGCTGGCCGCGCTGCTCGCCGGCGGCGCCTATCTCTGGCAACACCGCGGCCCGGCGGACGAGGCGACGACGCTGACGCTGCAGGGCAACATCGACATCCGCCAGGTTGAACTCGCCTTCAACGGCAATGGCCGCATCGCCCGGCTGGAGGTCCGCGAAGGGCAAAAGGTCGAGGCCGGCCAGCAACTGGGCCAGCTCGACGCCACCCGGCTGCAATTGCAACTGGCCCAGGCGGAAGCCCAGGTCGCGGCGCAACAGCAAACCCTGGCCCGCTATCAGGCCGGCTCCCGCCCGGAAGAAATCCGCCAGGCCCAGGCCCTGCGCGATGCCGCCCAGGCGAGCGTGGCCGACGTGGAGCAACTGCTGCAGCGCCAGCAGCACCTGGTCGAACAGCAATTCCTGCCGCAACAACAACTCGACTCAACCCGCTTCGCCCTCGACAAGGCCAGGGCGCAACTGCGCGCCAGCGAGGAAAGCCTGCGTCTGGCCCGGCTGGGGCCGCGGCGGGAAGACACGGCCGCCGTCCGCGCCAGCCTGGGCGCGCTGGAAGCCGCCGCCGCCAGCCTGCGTCACGAGCTTGCGGAAACCCGGCTGCTGGCGCCCTCCGCCGGCATCATCCAGAACCGGATTCTCGAAGTCGGCGACATGGCCAGCCCGGCCAAACCGGTGTACAC
>JBEBBF010000258.1:0-13837 GCA_041158545.1 Pseudomonadota bacterium
GAGCCTGGACGACGTCCGTCGCCTGGCCGACGAGGCCGACCAGCTCGGGCTGGCCCGTTTCGTGATCACCGGCGGCGAACCCCTGGTGATGAAGGATTTCGACGACGTGGTCGCCGCCATCGGCCCGGACCGGCACTACATCGTCACCGACACCAATGGCTGGTTCCTCGACGACAAGAAGGCCCGCCACCTGAAGGCGATCGGCGTCGAGAAGGTTCAGCTGTCGCTGGACAGCTACATCGAGGCGGAGCACGACCAGTTCCGCAACAAGCCCGGCTCCTACAAGCGGGTGATGCGGGCGATCACCGCCTGCGTCGATGCCGGCCTGAACCTGATCCTGTCCACGGTGCTGATCCGGGACCGGGTCAAGAACCCGGAATTCGAGGCCCTGTGCCAGTTCTGCAACGACAACAACGTCGGCCTCTACGTCTCCTACGCCAAGCCCACCGGCTCCTGCACCGATCACCCGGAATTCGTCATCACCAAGGAAGACGCCGATCTGGTGCGCGACCTGGAGAAGAAATACAAGGTCTTCACCCACATGACCCCTTCCTACGGGTCATTCAAGGGCTGCATCACCGTCAAGGGCATCATCACCGTGACCTCGACGATGGAAGTCACCCCCTGCCCCTACATCGATTTTTCCGTCGGCAACCTGCGCCAGTCCTCGCTGGCCCAGGTGCTGGCCCAGGGCATGAGCAACCCCTGGATCGGTCCCTACCGGCCGGACTGCATCATCGGTGAAGACCCGGATTTCATCCGCCTGCACCAGGAAAAGACCCGGAACGCCAAGCTGCTGCCCCTGCCCTGGGGCCAGGGTTTTGCCGCGAACGACCAGCTGCCGGTGGTGGATACCCCGGCGCTGAATGCGGATTTCGACCAGCACGGTCGCTGCCTGCCGCGCCAGGTGACGGCCCCGGCCCATGTCCAGACCCGGCGACGGTTCACGCTGCGGCAGCCTGTCGCCGATCTGGCGGCGATCCATGCCCGCACCGGGCGTTTTCTGGGCGATGCGGGCCTGCCGTCGCTGCCGGAGTTTAGCGCCCGCATCGAAGCCCTGCGCCAGCGTCTGGCCGCCGACCCGCAACTCGCCCCCCTGCTGGCCGGGGTGCAGGTGCCATTCCTGCTGCCCGCCGACCCGGTTGGCGGCGATCCCGGCGAATTGCTGGAGCAGCGCTACCTGCCCGCCGTGGCCGCTTCCTTCCGGGAGCACTACCCGGCTTATCAATTCGACGATCACCATTCAGCCGGCAGCCTGGCCGGCCGGCTGAGCGTCACGCCGGAATCCCGCCACCCGCAGTTGCTGGCTGCGCAGCGGGATGCTGCGGTGGTCGGTCTGTACTTCCCCTGCCTCAGCGAATACTCGATTCCGGCGGCGCGGGAGCGGCTGGCCAGCCTGCCGGAAGCCTTGCTGCTCGCCGGCGGCGTGGATACCTGCGCCGCCCTGGTCGGTTCCCCCGACCTGCTGCAAAACCCGGAGGCCTACCCGCCGCTGCTGTGGCTGGCCGCGCTGCAGAGCCAGCCGGGCGAGGCTTACCACTTCGAGGCCTACGGCCACCACCTGACCTTCAACCGCCGCAAGCATTTCGACCAGAGCAGCGAATACGCCTGCAGCGCGCTGGTCGTGCTCGGCTGATCCCCGGTGACGCGTCACCCGCAAGCTGCGGCGTCCCCGTCGGCCCTGCTGACCGGGTCGCTCGCGGCGCTGTGGCCGCAACACGAAGCCCACTGGGCGCGGCTGGGTAGCGGCCGGCTGTTCCTGGCCGGGGGCAGCGGCCTGTTCGGCGTCTGGCTGCTGCACGGCATCGACCTCGCCCGCCGCCGCCTGGGCCTGAATCTGGAGGTGACGCTGCTCAGCCGCAATCCCGCGGCCTTCGCCCGGCAGCACCCGGAGCTGGCCAGTGCGCCCTGGCTGCACTGTCTTGCGGGCGACGTCCGGGATTTCCAGGCGCCGACCGGGGCCTACGACTGGCTGATCCACGGCGCCACCACCTCGGCGCAGGAAACCTTCGCCGGGGAATCGAGCCTCAACAAATTCGACCTGCTGGTGCAGGGCACCCGCCACCTGCTCGACTTTGCCGCCCGGCAGCCGCTGCGGCGCCTGCTCTTTCTCAGCTCCGGCGCCGTCTATGGCCCTCAGCCTGCGGGCACGCTGCGGATCGACGAATGCAATCCCGCCGCGCCGCAGACCACGGACCGGCAAAGTGGCCTGGCCCAGGGCAAACGGGCGGCGGAATACCTGTGCAGCGAATACGCGGCGCGGGATGGCTACGAGCTGGTGATCGCCCGCTGCTTTTCCTTTGCCGGCCCTTTGCTGCCGACCCGGCTGCATTACGCCTTCGGCAATTTCATCGCCCAGGCGCTGGAACAGCCGGAAATCGTGATCCAGGGCGATGGCCTGCCGCTGCGCGCCTACCTTTATCTCGCTGATCTGGTCGGCTGGCTGGTGGCCTTGCTGGGCAGTCCGGCGGCGCATGGCGTGTATAACGTCGGCTCCGACCAGGCCCTGAGCATCGCCGAACTGGCCGGGCTGATCCGCGACGAGCTGGCGCCGGGCAAGCCGGTCCGCATCCTCGGCGACCCCGCCGCCGGCACGGGCAACCCGGTCCGCAACAGCTATGTTCCGGAAATCGAACTGGCCCGGCGCGAACTGGGCCTTGCCGTCTGGACACCGCTGACGGCGATGATCCACCAAACCGCCGCATCCTTCCGGCTGAATCCGGCGCTCTGAAACTGCGCCGCGCCAGTCTTGCATCCCTTTCTTGCTCCCCTTTCTTGCGCCCTTTCTTGCCTCCCTTTCCTACCGACCCCGAAGCCACCATGTCCTCGCCCCACCTGATTTTCGACCTCGACGGCACCCTGATTGACTCCTCGCCCAGCATCCTCGCGTCGATGGCCGCAGCGCTGGCCGCCCGCGGCATGCCGCCGAAAGTCGAGCTGCATTCCCGCCTGATCGGCCCCCCGCTGCTGACCACGCTGGGCATCATCAGCGGCGAAAGCGACCCGATCCTGCTGGCCGCGCTGGCGGAAGACTTCAAGGCGCAGTACGACAGTCGCGGCTACCAGGAAACCCGGGTGATGGACGGGGTGCAGGCCACGTTGGCAGCCTTGCACGCCGCTGGCGTCCGGCTGTTCATCGTCACCAACAAGCGCATCCACCCGACCCGGCTGATCCTGGCGCATCTGGGCTGGAGCGCGTGGTTCGAGCGGGTCTACGCGCCGGACTGCGTCAGCCCGCGCTTCCCCAGCAAGGCCGCCGCGATCAGCGCACTGATCGCCGATGCCGGCCTTGACCCGGCCGCTTGCCTCTACATCGGCGACACCCCCGAAGACGAGGCCGCAGCCCGCGCCGCCGGCACCGGTTTCCGCCGGGCGGGCTGGGGCTACGGCGACTGGGAATCCCCGCTGCCCGCCGGGGAAAACCTGGCCACCCCGGCCGACCTGCTGCCCACCGCGGCCTGAGTCCTTGCCGGCACCATGACTGCCCTGCCCCCTCTGCGCCGTCTGCTGGAACGCCAGTCGATCCGCTTCCTGCTGATCGGCCTGTGGAACACCCTGTTCGGCTACGGGCTCTACCTGCTGCTTTATCTCTGGCTGCAAGGGCGCTGGCACTATCTGCTGCTGGCAGTCATCACCCATTTCATTGCCGTTGCCAACGCCTTCATCGGCCACCGGCTCTGGGTTTTCCGCTCCCGCGCCCCGTGGCCAGCGGAATTTTTCCGCTATAACCTGTCCTACCTCGGCACCCTGGCGCTGGGCAGCGGCCTGCTGGTGCTGCTGGTGGAGTACCTGACGCTGACGCCCCCGGTCGCCCAGGGCCTGGTGATCCTGGCCAATGTCGGGCTGAGCTATGGGCTGCACCGCTGGTTTTCCTTCAAGACCGCAAGCCATCCTCCGCGCCCGTCCAATAACAACTGACTTGACGCCCCACACGGAAAGCTGACCCCCATGACCGAAGAACACGTCCAGTATTCCTCCAAACAGGCTCCGACCCGGATCCTGTTGATCGTGCCGATGCACATCACCTTCGAGTCCTTCACCCAGCCGGCAGCCAACACCCGGAGCTATCTGAAAAAGGATGGCAAGTATTACAACCTGCCGCCCACCGACCTGCCGCTGGGCATGCTCTCCATTTCCGGTTTCCTCAAACAGCATGAGGATGTGGAGATCCGGCTGGTGGACTTCAATGTCCGGGTTGCCGAGATTGAGCGGTTTGATTTTGCCGATTTTGCAGCCTTTGCCGAATCCGAATTACGCGCCCTGGATTTCACGCCGGACATCATCGGTGTTTCCAGCTTGTTCAGCCCTTCCTTTCATAATTTCATCGCTACCGGACTGGCGGCACGCCGGGTCTTTCCCGGCACCCTGTTACTGGGGGGAGGCAATATTCCGACCAGCGCCTACCGGGACATCTACGCTGGTGACACCGCCAGCATCTTCGATGCGCTGTGCTACGGCGAAGGGGAGCTGCCGATGCTGGAACTGGTCAGGGCCAAGAACCGGATGCCCTACCTCGCCACTTCGAAATCCTGGATCACCGCAGAAAAGTTGCAGGGCATTTTTACGCCGGAACATGACTTCATCGAAGACCTGGATGCGATCCCCTTTTTCGACTACGACCTGTGCGACCTGGACAAGCACAACGCCAATCTGGTGGTCACCTCGTTTGCCACGTCCGGGCAAAACCGCTGTTTCCATGTGATGACCTCCCGCGGCTGCCCGTTCAAATGCACGTTCTGCGCCTCCCACGCGGTGCATGGCCGGGATATGCGTTACCACAGCCTGGAAAGGCTAAGGGCCGATTTCGAACGCTTGAAGCGCGATTACGGTGCCGACACCCTGATCTTCCAGGACGATCATTTCATGGCCGACAAGGACAGGGTCAAGGCGATTCTGGGCATGCTGCGCGAACTCGGGCTGAACTCGATTTACCAGAGCGGCCTGGCCCTGTACGCGCTGGATCGCCCCATGCTTGAGGAATTTCATCGTGCCGGTGTCCGGCAATTGGTGCTCGCTGTCGAATCGGGTAGTCAGCGGGTGTTGAAGCAGTTGATGAAGAAGCCGCTGAAGCTGGAAATTTCCCAGCGTGTTGCCCAGGACTGCCGGGAGCTGGGGATTTACACCAACACCAACATCCTGATCGGCATCCCCGGTGAAACCCGGGCCGATATCGAGGATACCCGTCGCAATCTGCGGACCATCAACAGCAACTGGTTTCACATCAATTGCACCAGCCCCCTGGTTGGCAGCGAGATTCACGCCACCTCGCGAAAATTTGGCTATATTCGCGGCGAAACCCTGGGTGCCGACTACAAGGTGGCCGCGATTGAAACCCCGGAGTTTTCAATTTCCTACATTCAGGAAATGCAATACATCATGAATCTGGAATTGAATTTCGTGCATAACAACGACATCAGGCTGGGGGAATACCTCATCGCGTTGCGCGGTTTTGAAAACGTGATCCGGATCAAGAATGACCACGCCTTCGCCTGGTACTACGCCGGAATCTGTCACGACAATCTGGGCAATACTGCCGAAGCCTTGCGCTGTCGGGAAAAATACCGTGAATACGCCCGCTTGCCGTTCTGGCAAACCTATGTCGAGATGTTCGACCTGCCACGCCCGGAAGCCTTGCCACAGACCAACTTGCAATGACCAAATCCACACCCCTGATCAGCATCGTCACCCCCTGCTTCAACGAGGAAGAAAACGTCGAGGAACTTTTCCGGAGAACCTGCGAGGTCTTTGCCACATTGCCGGACACGGATTTCGAGCACATCTTCATCGACAACGCTTCGTCGGATCGTACCGTGGAGGTTCTCAGGGCAATGGCAGCCAGGGACCCCCGCGTCAGGGTGATCGTCAATAACCGGAATTTCGGCCACATCCGCTCGCCCTTTCACGCCTACCTGCAAGCGCGAGGGGACGCCATCATCGCCATGGTGGCCGATCTTCAGGACCCGCCGGAGTTGATCGCCGACCTGATCAGCAAGTGGCGCGAGGGTTACAAGGTCGCGATTTGTACCAAACCGACTTCGCGGGAAAGCCTGGCGATGTCCTTGGTGCGCAAGCTTTACTATCGGACAGCCGGCCGGATTTCCGATGTGGATCTGATTCCCAATTTTTGTGGTTTCGGAATCTACGACCGGGAAGTCATCGAGCAAATGCGCAGGATGGACGACCCTTACCCCTATTTCCGGGGCCTGATTGCCGAGTTCGGCTACACCTACGCAACCATTCCGTTTGACCAGCCGCGCCGTTACCGGGGCATCACCAAGAACAATTTCTACTCCTTGTTCGACACCGCAATGCTGGGCATCACCAGCCATTCCAAGGTGCCGATCCGGGTCGCGACGCTGGCCGGGTTCACCCTCTCTGCACTGAGCATGACCGTCGCGCTGGTCTACCTGATTGCCAAGCTGATTTATTGGGACAGCTTTGCGCTGGGAACGACGCCGATTCTGGTTGGGGTGTTTTTCTTTGCCTCGGTCCAGCTCTTCTTCATCGGCATCCTGGGGGAATACATTGCCGCGATTCACACCCAGGTCCTGAAACGTCCCCATGTCGTGGAAAAGGAACGCATCAACTTCGACTGAAGCCAGCGCCCGTCCATCACAGGTCTGCGCTTTGCCGGCCCGCTGATCCAGCTTTTCTTCACACTGCCCCGGTTTTCCCTTGATGCGCAAGCACCTCGCCCACGCCACCCTGCCGCTCGCCTTAGGTTTGCTGTTACTGGCCGCTTATCACCTGACTTACGGCCGCTATTTTCCCAATGCAGCCGGATTCCTGGGGCACGACTATTCCCTGACCTTGCCCGACCTGCTCGATGGCTATTTCTGGTTCCGGCAGAACGGTCTGGTCGAAATTCCCTGGTTTACGCCTTCGTTCTGCGGCGGACAGGCTTTTTTCGCGGACCCGCAACGGACTTATTACAACCTGGGCCAGTTTCTCAGTTTCTTTGTCGGGCCTTTGCAGGGCATCTACCTGACGCTGCTGACCCTGGCCGCCGCGGGATTTTTCTGCATGTACTGGCTGGCCGGGCGAACCCTGGGGCTTTCCCGTCCTGCTGCGCTGTGCGCGGCGACCCTGTTCATGTTCAATGGCTTTTTCTCCCACCGGATGATCATAGGCCATTACGGGTTTCACGGTTTCATGCTGATTCCCCTGCTCGGCATTCTGTTGCTGGGGCGCAAACCCTTGCCCTGTCGTCTGGAGATTCCGGCTGCAGCCCTGTTGCTCGGCTATTGGGTCCAGTCGGGGTATGGGACGCTGATCGTTCCCTCCGGACTCAGCCTGCTGGCCCTGGCCGCGGTGGCTTTCCGTAACTCGCCGCAAGGTTTCGGGCAGTTCATGTTGCGCGGGACGCTGGCGGCATGCCTGGCTTTGCTGATTTGCAGCAACAAGCTTTACGCCAATGTGCAACTGATGTCGCACTTCCCCCGCTCGGAATATCTGTTACCCGGTTTTGCGGCGGCGGGGGATGTCCTGGAGGTCTCGTTTCAGGCGCTGTTTTACTCCAGCGAACATACTTTCAGGACAGCAAGCCCCCTGATTCACAACGTGCAGTGGGCCATCATGCCCCACGAGTGGGCGTATGGCTTGACCCTGGTTCCGCTGGCCCTGCTGCTGGGCGGTCTGGCCGCGCCCTTCCTGCATCGCAACGCTGCCGGTGCTGCAAGCCGGCCACGCGTTCTTGATCTGCTGACGCTGGCGCTTCTGCTGCTCCCCCTGGCACTTCAGTATTACAGCCCGGCCTGGAATGCGCTGCTGAAGTCCCTGCCCATCATCAAGACCACGGCCTCGCCGTTCCGCTGGCTGCTGCTCTATCTTCCCCTGCTCTGCCTTGCTGCCGCCTGGGCCGTGGACCGGCTGGGCGAACCCTGGCGCAGGCTGGCCCTGGTGCTGACCGTACTCCTGGTGCCTTTGCTCAATCATCTGGAGCGGGAAACGTATTACTCCGAACAGAATTACGACCCAGCTCCCATCGAGCAGGCCTACCAGGCCGTGGTGTCAGGGGCGCAGCAGCCGGCCATCCATGGCCTGTTGCTCGACCTGCCCCGAATCTGGCCACGCAACGATTACCTCACCCAGGGCATCTCCCCGCTGCTGTGCTACAACCCGTTGTTTGGTTACCGCCTGGAAAACTACCCTGCCGGCCCCTTCCGCAACGGGCCGATTGATCCGGGCGACAACGGCGAATTCCTGAACCTGCGCAACCCGGCTTGCCTGCTTTATCCGGAAGAAAACCAATGCGCGCCGGGGAACGCCTTCCGGCGCAGCGAACGGGATGCCGCACTGGCATTTGCCAGCTATCATCCCTACGCTTTCGAGCAGCCAGCGGGGCAGCAGGTGGCCAATGGGGTCAGTCAGACGGTGCTGTGCCTGGTGCTGGTCTGGCTCCTGTCCGCTGTAGCCCTTGCCCTACGCACCCGGATGTTCCGCCGGGTATCGCGGGACACCTGAACTTACCCATTCTCCAGCCGCCTTCCATCATGCAATTCCTGAAGAAGCTTTTTAGCCGACGCCCGGCCGCTGCCGCCACTCCGCCTGTTTCGGGCAGCCTGCAGGACGCTGAAATTCCGGGGCTGCATCTGCTGTTTCCCAATAACGGCTACCACTGGCTGAATCTGGCCCAGACCTATTACAACCGGAAGGATTTCGACAAAGCCGAGGCGGCCCTGCAGCGGATCAAGGATCCCGGCGAGGAGTTGCAGGCGCATATTTCCCTGCTGCGCTCCCATCGCGCCTTGATGATGGAAAAGCTGGATCTGACACGGAAGCTGGCGGAAGAGGCGCTCGAACTCGCTGACCTTTGGCAAGCCCATGAGATTCTCGGCCATGTTTTCATGCGGCTTCACGATTTTCCTGAAGCAGTCCGGCATTACGAGCAGGCCAGCAATCTGGATCCGGGCAATTGCATTCACAGCGCCAATCTGGCGCTCGCCCTTGAGGAAACGGGGCGTTTTGCCGAAAGTCTGGCGGCGCTTGAACGGGCCAATGCCCTCAATCCACGCGCACTGACGGTGCTGAATTCGTCGCTCTACCTGGGCGCCGGCCTCGGCGCCGACGAGCTGGTCTCCACGGCATTACGCAATTTGGAGCGCTGGTTTCCCCTGGCTCACGAGCCCTTGCTCAACCGGGCCTTCCTCCACCTGGCCTATGGGGAATACGCCCAGGGATTTGCCGACTACGAGGTGCGTTTCAAGATCGATTTCATGGGCGGTCACCGCAAACAAAAGGTGATCAATACGGGAATCCTGGCGTTTCCCCGCTGGGATGGCCGCCCCTGTCCCGGCAAGCGTTTGCTGCTGCATTGCGAGCAGGGTGCTGGTGATACCTTGATGATGGCGCGTTTCTTCAAACGCCTGAAACAGGAAACCCAGGCGACCTTGATTTGTGAATGCCAGAATGAATTGATCGGCCTGCTCCAGGATCAATTGCCCATCGACGAATGGATTCCCCTGGTCGTTGATCGGCAAGACTACGCCACGCTGAAATTTGATGCCTGGATTCCCAGCATGAGCCTGCCCTGGCATTTCGGCATCACCCTGGAAAATCTGCATTCCCCCCAGCGCTACCTGGCGGCCCCTGCCGATGCTGCCGACTATTGGCGGAATTATCTGGCGTCATTCCCTCCCGGACTGCGGATCGGCGTTGCCTGGTCCGGCAATCCGACGCATGCGGCAGATCGCAAGCGTTCGATTCCCTTCGAGTTGTTCAAACCGCTGCTGGACACCCCGAATTGCCATTTCTTTGCGGTTCAGCTGGTCAAGGACAAGCAAACCCTGCCCGAAAACCTGATCGATCTGACCGATCAGCTGTTCACCTTTGGCGACACCACCGCAGTGCTTGAGGCCGTTGATCTGGTCATCACCGTGGATACTTCAGTGGTGCATCTGGCCGGCGCCATCGGGAAGGAAACCTGGTTGCTCTTTCCCTACCGGCACGAATGGCGTTGGGGCCGGACCGGCGAGCATTCCGACTGGTATCCCAGCGTCCGGATTTTCCGGCAGGCTGCACCGGGCGACTGGACATTTCCCCTTTCTCAGGTCCAGCAGGCCTTGCTGACCCAAGCTCGCACCCGTTGAAGGTGTGCCAACAAGCTGCTCCGCTTTATCGGTCTTTGCCATGAATACAGATTCGCTTTCCCATCGTTTTGACGAAGCATTTCATGCCGGGAACGTCAGCCTCGCCTTGAGCCTCGCCCGGCAATGGACTGCGGAACAACCGGAAATCGCCGCAAGTCACACCGCCTTGGGCATGGCCTTGCAGGCCAGCCAACGGCCGCATGAGGCTATCGGCGCCTTGTCCCTGGCCCTGCACCGGGACCCCAACCAGCACAGGGCCTACCCCTGGCTTTGCGCAGCATTACTCTTTGTGAATAGCCCCGCCGTTGCCGTTGAAATCTGCGCCCTGGCACGACAAACCGAGCGCCCCGATCCAGACATGTTGTGGGCCCTGGCCGATCTTTTTCTGGTGATTGCCCCGGACTACGCCAGGGAATTACTCGACCTGGCCCTGCTGGAATCACCAGACCATCAGAAGGCCAGCCTGCAAGCCCTGTTGCTGAACCTGCAGCAGCAGAATATCGGCGCGGCCCAGGCTGTCCTGGAACAATTCAAGTCAGCTTCCACCGACACCTTGCATGCGGAAATCCTGAACATTCTGCTTGCCCAGGAATCCGGCCAGGCCTCGCTGGCCAATGACATGCTGCATGCGGCGCTGCGGCGTTATCCGGACACACCCAGTTTGTTATTCAATGCAGCGCAGCTCGCCCTGCAGCAGGGAAATCGTGAATTGGCTCGTACCCAGTTGCAGCAGAGTCTGGACCAGCATGCCCTGCCTGATGCCGCCTTCCTGTTGGCCGGTCTTGATCTTCTGGAAAGAAACTGGACTGCGGGCTTCAAACATTATGAAAGCCGTCGGCTGGTCAGCCGGAAGATGCCTTTCTTCCACACCCCGGACCTGCCGGAATGGCGGGGGCAGAAGCCGCTGGCCGAATCCCGGATCCTGGTTGTGGATGAGCAGGGATATGGCGATACCTTGATGTTCAGCCGTTTTCTGCCTCATTTACAAAGCATGGTTGCCAAATTGGGATTCCAGACCCGGCCAGCCTTGTACCCCTTGTTTGCGCATCAGCCGCGTTTTGTCGACATCGAGTTGTTTGCGGGATACGGCGAAATCCAGGCGGACAGCTACGACTACTTCATCCCCTTGTTGAGCCTTCCGGAACGACTGGGCATCACGCCCAGCCGGAACCAGCTTCCCTACCTCACGGCACCAAAGTGCTTGCTGTCCGGCTGGAAACACCCTGCGCGCGCCCATCCGGAGCTGCCTGGCATCGGGCTGGTCTGGCGCACCAATTCCCCCACTCAATCCAGCAGTCGCCGTTCCTTCTCCGATGCGGAGGCCACGGAACTGATCAACGTCTGCCAGGGCGACTGGTATTCGCTAACCGTCGGCAATCTTCAACCGGAGTCGATGAATGCCACATGCACCGACTGGAGCGGCCGCTTGCTGAACTTTGCCGAAACAGCAGCGGCGATTTCCGCACTGGACGCCATTGTCAGCATCGATACGGCCGTCGCCCACCTGGCCGGCGCTTTGGGCAAACCCGTATTGCTGCTTCTCAATAACGACCCGGAATGGCGATGGGCCACCGACCCGGAGCGTACCGATCAATCCTATTGGTACCCTGAAATCACCTTGCTCAAGCTCAAGCCTGATGCGCAATGGCCTAGCCTGTTTCCCGCCATTCAATACTGGCTTGGGCAATTCAGGCAGCAAAAATGACGAAGGGGAGCGAACCTGCTCGCTCCCCTTCGTCATTCAGCAATACGCTTGCTTCAGGCGATTACTTGCAACTGGACGGCATGTATTTGACTGGACTGCCTGAACAAGCCCAGGTCACGATCCCTGCGGAATTCATGGTCCCAATTACGGTGATGTTGGAGGGACCGGTCAGCGCCGCGCCTTGAACGATCACGGAAGCCATATTGCCAGCACCCACAATGGTCCCAGATGTCACCATTGGGCTCGTGTTGAGCGTGCCTGCGACGCCGGTATCAATTGTCCCTCTTGACTGAGCATACTCAGCTATGGAATTTTTCGCCGAGGATGCGGCAAGAATCATTTCCGAGACACGAGCACGCGTCGTGTAGTCCTTGTATGCTGGCAAAGCCACCGCCGCTAAAACACCGATGATTGCTACAACAATCATCAACTCGATTAACGTGAAACCTTTTTGCACGGTTTTCATATCGCCCCCAAAGTACTTCGAATCATTAATGAACTTGCTCAACGAACCAAAACCGCCCATCGTCAGCATTTTGTCAGTTTAACAGTTCTTGTTGGTCCATGAAAAAAGGTGCCCTGTTAGGCACCTTTTTTCATCGCAACCAGAACCACGAAGGATGAATTACTTGCAGGTACTCGGCATGTACTTGGCCGGAGCACCGGAACAAACCCAGGTCACGATACCGGACGCGGTATTCATAGAACCAATCATCGTCACATTGGAAGGGCCAGTCAGTGCGGCACCATTAACGATCACGGAAGCACTACCACCAGCACCGACAATCGAGCCCAAGGTCACCATCGGGCTGGTATTCAGCGTGTCGTTTACCCCGCTATCGATCGTGCCCTTGGACTGAGCGTATTCAGAAACATTATTCTTGGCTGCGGAAGCGGCCAGAATCATTTCCGAAACGCGGGCGCGGGTCGTGTAGTCCTTGTAAGCCGGCAGCGCCACTGCTGCCAGCACGCCGATGATCGCAACGACGATCATCAATTCGATCAGGGTAAAACCCCGTTGTACAGCCTTCATGATTTTCTCCTTACGCAATTGAGGGCGCCGTTACCAGCAACAGCTAGCGCAAACTATAGCATAATCGCGCCGCCCCGTTTGCCGGTTTCCCCCTTAGCCCAATACGGTTTTACAGGTCTGGATCATGTTCAAATTATTCTCGTTTGCCGCCACTGACGCTCTGGCCAAGGAGCTGGTGAAGGAAATTGCCACCCGTTATCCGGTCAAGGTGGCCAACGATCCGGCCCGGTCCATTTCTCCGCAGCGGCTGGGTGCCATTCTGGAAAATGTAGTGCTGAAGGCCCAGCAATTTGTCGCCGAGGAAAAGCTGGGCATGATGAAAAAGGCCCGGCTGGGCACGACCTTCAAGTGGGAAATGAAGGAGTTGGGCTACAACGACAAGTTCATTGAAGCCGTCACCCGCATTCTGGTGCTGCAGATTTCCACCGGCCCCAGCGCCGTCAAGAAGTAAGGCGCTCCGGCAGGGCTATATCGATCTGCGCCGGATCGAGATTTTTCCGGGCGTAGTCGAGGAACACCCCTTCCCGCAGGCAAACCTCGAACAGATCCGGGTCGATGTGGCCGTTGTCACGGAAACGCTCCATGATCCGTAACGCTTCAGACAGCCGCATTTCCCGCTTGTAAGGCCTGTCCTTGGCGGTCAGTGCCTCGAAGATGTCGGCAATGCCGATGATCCGCGCCTGCCAGCTCATCTCGTCCCGCTTCAGGCCGCGGGGATAACCCTTGCCATCCATCCGCTCGTGGTGCCCGCCAGCAAACTCCGGCACATGGCGCAGATGTTTCGGCCAGGGCAGGGTTTCCAGCATCTTGATCGTCGAGACGATGTGGTGGTTGATCACTTCCCGCTCACTCGCGGTCAGCGTGCCGGCAACGATGGTCAGGTTCTCCAGCTCCTCATCGGTCAGGAAAGGACTGTCGTGACCGGCAACGTCGCACCAGCGATAACGGGCGGCGATCTGCCGCACCCGCTCCCGGTCCGCCTCCTGCATTTTTTCGCTGCCAATATTCGCC
>JBEBBF010000259.1:0-24127 GCA_041158545.1 Pseudomonadota bacterium
CCGAATTCCCGCGCCTTTTGCTGCAGCAGCTCGAATTCCCGCTTCTGGCTACCCTGATTCAGCCGGGACACCGCATCACGGAATTCCGCCTCGACCTCGGCCTCGTCCAGCGGCTGACCGATGAATTCCGCGGCCAGCTGCTCCACCAGCGCTTCGTCCGGCGAACCGCGCAAACGTTCCCGCAGCACCGCGTAGGCCGGCGGCGCACTGAATTCGAGGAACAAGGGCCGCAGCCGCGCCAGCGCCGCCGCCTCCGGCCCCGCCGGCAAGCCCTCCAGAGGCAGATCGCGCATCAGGTCCGGGCGTAGCAGCACCAGCCGCAGCAGCGTCCGCGCCAGCGATGGCGCCCGCCGCGGTGCCCGGGCCGGCGCCGCCGGGGCGTAGGAACGCAGATCGCAGAGCCGCTCCACTTCCGCCTGGGCAAAACCACTGGCTTCCGCCAGCCGCTTGACCAGCTGCAAGCGGAGCAGGGGCGTCGATAGCCTGGTCAGCAGCGGCTTGGCCTCGTGGATCAGCTGGGCCTTGCCCTCCGCCGAGGTCAGATCGCAACGCTGCCCCAGCTCGCGCAGCAGGAAATCCGAGAGCGGCGCCGCCTGCCGCACCAGCGCCTGAAACGCCGCCGGCCCCTGATCGCGGACAAAACTGTCGGGATCGTCCTTTTCCGGCAGGAAGACGAAGCCGATCCGCTTGTTGTCAGCCAGGGCTTCGAGCGTGTTTTCCAGCGCCCGCCACGCCGCCTTGCGCCCGGCGTTGTCGCCGTCGAAACAGAAGACGATTTCATCCACCTGACGCAGCAGCTTCTGCACATGGGTAGGCGTCGTCGCCGTACCCAGCGTCGCCACCGCATTACCGACCCCGTGCTGGGCCAGCGCCACGACGTCCATATAGCCTTCGACCACGATGACCCGGTTATCCTCGCGCAGCGTCGGGCGCGCCTGCGGCAGACCAAAAACCTCGCGCCCCTTCTCGAACAAGGGCGTTTCCGGGGAGTTCAGGTACTTCGGCTCACCCTCCCCCAGCACCCGGCCGCCAAAGGCGATGATCTCGTTCTTGGCATTGACGATGGGGAACATCACCCGGTCGCGGAAGCGGTCGTAGCGACGGCCGGAATCGTTGTCGATCACCAGCCCGGCCGCCAGCAGGTCGGGATGGCTGTAATCCGGGAATACCGCCGCCAGGTTCTGCCAGCCGTCCGGCGCGTAGCCAATGCCGAAACGAGCGGCGACTTCCCCGGTCAGCCCCCGTCCCTTGAGGTAGGCAATCGCCTTCGGCGACTGCTTCAGCTGCTCGCGGAAATAACGCGCCGCCTGACTCATGCACTCGCCCAGGTCGCGCAGGCGGCTGCGGCCAGCGCCTTCGGCAGGGGTGAAGGAATCGTCCGGCACCACCATGCCGGCCTTGCTCGCCAGCTCGCGCACCGCCTCGACAAAACCCAGACCCTGATACTCCATCAGGAAACCAATCGCCGTACCGTGGGCGCCGCAACCGAAGCAGTGATAGAACTGCTTGGTCGGACTGACGGTGAAGGACGGGGATTTTTCGTGGTGGAAGGGGCAGCAGGCGGCGTAGTTGGCGCCGGACTTCTTCAGCTTGACGTAGTTGTCGATCAGCTCGACCACGTCGATCCGCGCCAGCAGATCCTGGATGAAGGACTCGGGAATCATGTCCGGAAACCGGGCTCAGCGTCGGCGGCTCAGAACCGCGCTCAGGCCGGGCTCAACTGCGCCTTGACCGCCTTGGACACTTCGCCCATGTCGGCCTTGCCCGCCAGCCGCGGCTTCAGCACGCCCATCAGCTTGCCCATGTCCGCCGGGCCCACTGCGCCGACTTCTGCGGCAGCCGCAGCCACCGCCGCGGCGATGTCCGCCGCGCTCATCCGCGCCGGCAGGTAGCCATTCAATACGCCAAGTTCGAATTCTTCGGCCGCCACCAGGTCAGCCCGGCCCGCCGCCTTGTACTGGGCAATGCTGTCCTTGCGCTGCTTGCCCATCTTTTCCACAACGGCCAGCACCGCGGCGTCGTCCAGCTCGATCCGCTCATCCACTTCCCGCTGCTTGATCGCCGCCAGCAGCAGACGGATCGCGCCCAGACGGGCCGTTTCCCTGGCCTTCATGGCCGTCTTCATGTCTTCGGTAATGCGTTGCTTCAGATTCATGATGCCCTCAATGGAAAAAGCCGTCGGCCACGGGGCTCGACGGCTCTTAACTACTCACGAAACGGTAGATTAGTACAGTTTCGGCGGCAGGGTCATGCTGCGAATGCGCTTGATATGGCGCTTCACAGCCGCAGCCTTCTTGCGCTTGCGTTCGGAGGTGGGTTTTTCGTAAAACTCACGTGCACGCAGCTCGGTCAGGAGACCTGTCTTTTCGACACCCCGCTTGAAGCGACGGATCGCAACTTCGAACGGCTCATTTTCCTTGACGCGAATGCTCGGCATATTTATTCACCCCCTTCCGCAAGGGCGCCGTGGTCAAGTCTTGCCGGCACCCGAAATTTTGGCTTTCCGCCCCTCTGGGCGAAAAACGGCGATTATAGGCAAACTTTCCGTTTAACCTCAAGCACCCCAGCGTTTTTTTCGTGCCGCCCTGCCGGTCGCCACGGTAAAATCCCGCCCCATGCTGGTTCTGGGCGTTGAATCCTCCTGTGACGAAACCGGCCTCGCGCTCTACGACAGCGAGGCCGGGCTTCTGGCGCACGCGCTGCACACCCAGATCGCGATGCACGCCGAGTACGGCGGCGTGGTGCCGGAGCTGGCCTCCCGCGACCACATCCGCCGCACCGTGCCGCTGCTGCGGGAAGTCCTGCAACAGGCCGGCCGCAGCCTGGACGCCATCGACGCCATCGCCTACACCAGCGGCCCCGGCCTCGCCGGCGCCCTGCTGGTCGGCAGCGCCTTCGCCGAATCCCTGGCCCTCGGCCTCGGCAAACCGACCCTGCCGGTGCATCACCTCGAAGGCCACCTGCTCTCGCCGCTGCTGTCGGCCACCCCGCCCCGCTTCCCCTTCATCGCGCTGCTCGTCTCCGGCGGCCATACGCAACTGATGCGGGTCGGCCGGATCGGCGATTACGAGCTGCTCGGGGAAACCCTGGACGACGCCGCCGGCGAAGCCTTCGACAAGACCGCCAAACTGCTTGGCCTGCCCTACCCCGGCGGCGCGGCGCTATCGGCGCTGGCGGAACAGGGCCAGGCGCAACGCTTCAAGCTGCCACGGCCGATGCTCAACTCCGGCGACCTCAGCTTCAGTTTTTCCGGATTGAAAACCGCGGTGCTGACCCTGGTCCGCGACCACCCGCAGCCGGAGCCCGGCTTCACCGCCGATGTCGCCCGCGCCTTCCAGGACGCCATCGTCGAAGTGCTGGTCAAAAAGGCCATGACCGCGCTGAAACAATCCGGGCTGCGCCAGCTGGTCATCGCCGGCGGCGTCGGCGCCAACCGGCAACTGCGCGCCGCCCTCAACGCCGAAGCCGCCCGGCGCCGGGTTCAGGTCTATTACCCGGAACTGCAGTTCTGCACCGACAACGGCGCCATGATCGCGCTGGCCGGCGCCCTCCGCCTCAAACACGGCGCACTGGCCCGCCCCGCCGGCAACTTCGCCGTCCGCCCCCGCTGGCCCCTGGCCGAACTGCAAACCTGAACCGCTCCGGCCGCGATGGGCCGGACCTGCCGCGTCACGACCGACAAGGGAATGCCGGGATGCGGGATGCGGCAAATGCCGGCGTGAAATTCCGGCTTGTTATCAATGGGGCGCCGTGCCCGCGGGCACGGCAATCCGTTCAGCGTCCCGCGCCCTCAGGCTTTTTTCTTCTTGTCGCCGATCCGGCTTTCCTGGCCGGCCATCAGGCGCTGGATATTGCCCCAGTGTTTGCCGATCAGCGCCAGCGCCATGATGCCGGCGGTGAGGCTGAGGCCATTCACGCCGTCGGCCAGCACGGCATAAACCGGGGCCAGCCCGGCGGCGACGATGGCGGCCAGCGAGGAATAACGGCTGGCAAAGGCGACGAACAGCCAGGTCAGCAGCACGGCCAGCCCGAGCGGCAGCGACAAGGCCAGCAGCACGCCGGCGGCCGTGGCAACCCCCTTGCCGCCGCGAAAGCGCAGGAAAACCGGGAACAGGTGACCGAAGAACACCGCCAGCGTCGCGAACCACAGCACGGGGCCTTCGCCGAAGGCGTAGCGCACCGCGATCACCGCGACGGCGCCCTTGGCGGCATCGCCCAGCAGCGTCAGCACCGCCGCGGCCTTGTTGCCGCTGCGCAGCACGTTGGTGGCGCCGGGGTTGCCGGAGCCATAACTCCGGGGGTCGGCCAGGCCGTAGCAGCGGGACACCACGACGGCGAAAGGCACGGAGCCGAGGAGATAAGCGAGCAGGACAGCAAACAAAGCAGGCAGCAGAGTCATGGCAGGGAGGCGGGCTGGGTTAAAATCGCGGCCGATTTTACACCGCGTCCGGGGAAAGCCCCGGCGTAGCCATGGACATCATCTTCATCGAAGAACTTCGCGTCGAGACCTGGATCGGCATCTACCCACGGGAAAAGGCGCTGCCGCAGACGGTCGTCCTCGACCTGCGGATGGGCGCCTCGACGGCCACCGCCGGCGCCAGCGACGACATCCGCGACACCATCGACTACGCCGAAGTGGTCGCCCGCCTGCGGCGGGAACTGGGCAGCCGCCATTTCAACCTGCTGGAAAAGCTGGCGGAGCATGTCGCCACGCTGCTGCTGGAGGACTTCCGCGCCCAGTGGGTCCGGGTTTCGGTCGCCAAGCTGGGGATGATCCGCGATGTCCGCCGGGTCGGCGTGGTGATCGAACGTGGCGAACGGCCGGGCTAAAGCCTGCTCCGCTGCTCCACCCGTCGCCCGCTCGGCGCTTACCGCTTACTTCTCCAGCGCCACCTTGACCAGCTTGGGCTGCAGCGCCCGCAGCACGTCGTGGGGATGCAGCCCGACCAGGAAGCCACGGCGGCCGCCGTTGATGTAGATCAGCGGCAGGTCGAGGATGCTGGACTCCAGGTAGACCGGCATGGCCTTGCGGGTGCCGAAGGGGCTGGTGCCGCCGACCAGGTAGCCGGTGTGACGGTTGGCCACCTCCGGCTTGCAGGGTTCGACCTTCTTGCAGCCGATCTGCCGCGCCAGTTCCTTGGCGGACACCTTGCGATCCCCGTGCATCAGCACCACCAGCGGCTTGGCCTGTTCGTCTTCAAAAATCAGCGTCTTGACCACCGCATGCTCGGCGACATTCAGCTCCCGCGCCGAAACGCGGGTGCCGCCATGTTCCTCGTAGTTATACGGATGGCTGGAAAAGGGAATGTGCTGGCTGCGCAGGTAGCGGGTCGCCTGGGTTTCGGGTGTCGTGCTCATGGTTTCAGCCCCGTGGATGATGTTGCGCGTGCAGCGCCTTCAGGCGTTCGCGGGCAACGTGGGTGTAAATCTGGGTCGTGGTGATGTCGGCGTGGCCGAGCAGCAACTGCACGACCCGCAAATCGGCGCCGTGGTTCAGCAAATGGGTGGCAAAAGCATGGCGGAGCACATGTGGCGACAGCCGCGCCGCCGGAATGCCCGCCTGCAGGCCGTAACGCTTGACCAGGGTCCAGAACATCTGCCGGGTCATCGGCGCCGCCCGCGCCGTGACGAACACCGCGTCGCTCTGCCGCCCGGCCAGCAGGCTGCCCCGACCTTCCGCCAGCCAGCGGCGCAGCCAGTCGATCGCCACTTCCCCCAGCGGCACCAGCCGCTCCTTGCTGCCTTTGCCAAAGACCCGCAGCACGCCGTCGGTGAAGCTCATTTCGTGCAGACGCAGCCCGACCAGCTCGGAAACGCGCAGCCCGGTGGCATAGAGGGTTTCCAGCATCGCCCGGTCGCGCAGCCCCAGCGGCGTGTCCACCGCGGGCGCCGCCAGCAGCGCTTCCACCTGCTTTTCCGCCAGCACCTTGGGCAGGCGCTGCGGCGGCAAGGGATTGGCCAGATTCAGCGTCGGGTCGCGTTGCAGCCGGCCCCGGCGCAGCTGCCAGCGGTAAAAACGGCGCAGGCTGGCGAGGTGGCGGGCGTGGGAGGCCGGCCGTAGCGAGGCGAACAGCCGGGCAATGTAGGCGCTCAGCTGCACCTCGCTGACCGCCAGCAGCCCGGCGGCATGGCCCTGCTCCAGCAGCCACAGCACCAGGGCGCGCAGGTCGGCGCGGTAGCTGGCGAGGGTGGACGGGGACAACCCGTCTTCCAGCCACAACCCGTCGCAAAAGGCGTCGATTTCCGCCTGATCCGCCTCAGGCAGCGGCTTCATGCTGCAGCAACCAGCGTTTGACATCGAGCAGGAAGCCGCCCCTGGCCCGGTTGAATCCCCCGAGGCCACCGCCGGCTGCCAGCACCCGGTGGCAGGGCACCACCAGCGGATAGGGATTGGCACCACAGGCCTGGCCCACCGCCCGCGGCGCATTGCTCAGGTTGCGCGCCAGCTCGCCGTAGGTCCGGGTCTGACCCAGGGGAATCGCCGCGATCTGCTGCCAGACGCGACGCTGGAACACGGTCCCCGCCGGTGCCAGCGGCAGCGCGAAAACAAAGCCGGGATCGGCCAGGTAGGCGCGCAGCTGGCGGCAGACTTCCGCCGCCAGATCGCCTGCGGGCGCCTGCTCCGCCTGCGGCTCGAGAAACTCGATCCCGGTGACGAAGTCGGCGGCGGTGCTGACGCCCAGCGCAAAGCCGGGCGCGGCCAGCACCGCCTGATAGACCGGGTCAGCCATCAGCCGCGGACGTGGCCGGAACCGAAGACCACCCATTTCTGGCTGGTCAGCCCCTCCAGCCCGACCGGGCCACGGGCGTGGATCTTGTCGGTGGAAATGCCGATTTCCGCGCCCAAGCCGTATTCGAAGCCGTCGGCAAAACGGGTGGAGGCGTTGATCATCACCGAGCTGGAATCCACTTCCCGCAGGAAGCGCATCGCGTGGCTGTGGTTTTCGGTGACGATGGCCTCGGTGTGGTGCGAGGAATAGGTATTGACGTGCGCAATCGCCTCGTCGATGCCGGCCACCACCTTGACCGAAATGATCGGCGCCAGGAATTCCGTGTAGAAATCCTCCTCGCTGGCGGCGATGGCTTCCGGCACCAGCGCGCAGGTCTCGGCGCAACCGCGGATTTCAACGCCCTTGCCGAGCAGCATCTGGGCAATCGGCGGCAGCAGCATCGCCGCAACGCTGCGATCCACCAGCAGGGATTCGGCGGTATTGCAGGTGCCGTAACGCTGGGTCTTGGCGTTCTCGACGATCTTCAGCGCCTTGTTCGGATCGGCGTCCTCTTCCAGATAGACGTGGCAGTTGCCGTCCAGGTGCTGAATCATCGGCACCCGGGATTCGGCCAGCAGCCGGGCGATCAGGCCCTTGCCGCCGCGGGGCACGATGACATCGACGAACTCGCGCATCGTGATCAGCTCGCCGACCGCGGCCCGGTCGGTGGTGTCGATGACCTGCACGCATTCGGCGGGCAGGCCGGCGCTGCGCAGGCCTTCCTGCACCAGGGCGGCAATCGCCCGGTTGGAACGGATCGCCTCGGAGCCGCCGCGCAGGATCGCCGCGTTGCCGGACTTCAGGCACAGCGCCGCCGCATCGGCGGTGACGTTGGGCCGGGCCTCGTAGATGATGCCGATCACCCCCAGCGGCACCCGCATCCGCCCGACCTGGATGCCGGACGGCCGGAACTTGACGTCGGTCATTTCACCAATGGGGTCGGGCAGCTTGGCAACCTGTTCGACGCCCTCGGCCATCGCCTCGACGCCCTTTTCCGACAGGGTCAGCCGGTCCAGCAGCGCGCTTTCCAGACCATTGGCGCGGGCCGCAGCCAGATCCTCGGCATTGGCGGCAACCAGCGCCGCCTTCTCGCGACGGATCGCCGTGGCAATCGCCAGCAGCGCCGCGTTTTTTTCGGCGGTGCTGGCCTGGGCCAGGCGACGGGAAGCAGCGCGGGCCTGCCGTCCCAGGTTTTGCATGTAGTTTTTGATGTCCATGACACGTCTCGCGGGGCAAAAGGCGATTATAGCCAGCAAGCTTTACGCAAAGTCCGGACGGAACCTTTTGCCAGCAGGTAAACTCTTAGTCGCACCAAGGAAAGGGTTATTGGGGGCCAAATGTCACAAAAACTGATTCTGCCGGCCGAAGTCAAGGTCTGCGCCACATGTACTTACTGGGACGGCGAACGCCGTGTCGATGATGAACTGCAGGTCGTGGTTGTCGCCGAAGATTGCGCCGGGGTGTGCCTGGTGACCGAAACCGACCGCTCCGGTCTGACCGATGCGCGGGAGCCGCGCGACTGTTTGTGGGACGACCTCAACGGCGACAAGGCCGAAGAAACCAAGCCACCAACCGCTGCCGGCTGATCCCGCAGCGGCGCGGAGCACCGCGCGGAACCACCCGTTCGCGCCCACCCGGGCCACCCGCCCGAATCCGCCGCCCGCAACACCGCTTCCCATCCGTTCCACCCGCCAGGCCACCCGGCCTGCGCACTCAAGCCAAGCCCACCCATGAGCACGCTGTACCTGCCGCCGGCCTTCGAGGCCAAGATTTGCCCGCCAGCCGAACTGGCCCGCCGCTGCCCGGAGCTCCCGCAGCCGCTGGTCTTCACCAATGGCTGCTTCGACATCCTGCACCGCGGGCATGTCACCTATCTGGCCCAGGCCAGGGCGCTGGGCGCGGCGATGGTGGTGGCGCTGAACAGCGATGCCTCGGTCAAGCGCCTGGGCAAGGGCGACGATCGGCCGATCAACCGGCTGGAAGACCGGCTGGCGGTGATGGCCTCGCTGGGCTGCGTCGATCTGGTGACCTGGTTCGACGAGGACACGCCGCTGCAACGCATCCTCGACTGCCGGCCGCAGATTCTGGTCAAGGGCGGCGACTGGCCGGTGGAGCGGATCGTCGGCCACCAGGAAGTCCGGGCATGGGGCGGCAGCGTCCATTCGATTCCCTTCATCCACGAGCGCTCGACCACCGCGCTGGTCGAAAAGATCCGACGGCTGTAAGCCGCAGGCAGCCGGGCGTCCGCCTGGCTCACCGCTCCAGTTCCAGCCGGCCCACCCCGCCGGCTCACAGCCAACTCAGCGCCCGCGCAGCGCCGCCTCCAGCGCCGCGCCCCGGCGGTAGGACTTTTCCAGAATCTCGACGAAATCCGGGAAATCGAGGCCGTGGCGGGCGCGCAATTCCTTGGCAAAGCCCTGCAGCCAGCGCCAGCGCGGCGCGAAATGCCGTTCCTTGAACGCGAACAGGATGTGGTTGCCGTCCTCCGGCACCGGAATCACGATCACCTGCTGGTCAAATGCCTGCAAGGCCACGCCGATCAGCCCCTCGTAGCTGGCCTTGTCGCCCGCCAGATTCACCACCAGCACGCCCTTGCCGGACAGCTGCCGCCAGGCCAGCTCGAAAAACTCCAGATTGGCCAGGTCCGGTGCGAACCCGGTCCGGTCGAAGGCATCCACCAGCAACAGGTCGATCCCCTTGGCGGTGGCCGCCAGATACTCGGCGCCATCGGCCTCGACCACCTGCAGCCGCGGCCCGTCCGCCGGCACCTTGAACGCCCCCTTCAGCGCGATGACCTCGGGACTCAGTTCCACCGCCTCCAGGCTGGCACCCGGCAGTTGCTGGTGACAGAACTTCAGCAGCGAGCCCCCGCCCAGCCCAATCAGCACGATCCGGCTCGGCTGCGGCTGGAACAAGAGGGCCGCCATCATCTTCCGGGTGTAGGCCAGCATCAGCGCATTCGGCGCCGTCAGGCGCATCGCGCTCTGCATCAGGCTGACGTTGAAATAGAGGTAGCGCGCATCGCCGTCGTCGATGACGAAGGGCTTGGGGTAACTCATGTCCAGCAGTTGCTGGCGAAGTTCGTGGGCACGCGCCCAGGACGGCTCCAGCAGCAGCAAGGTCCCCGGCTCCAGCTCGAAGGGGCTGGGCATCGTGAAATAGGCGGAATCGCTCATCGTGACGGGCGGCTGAGGTGAAAGGCAGCGTCAGGGCCACCGCCCTTGCCGCAGAGGGCCGGAGGGCCGAACCGGTGACCGGGTGAGCGCCGGGCGCCCTGACGGGCAGCCGGGCGGTCGCCAGCCCGACCGGCGGCTACAGCACCACCTGGGTGCCGAGTTCGACCACCCGGTTGCTGGGAATCTGGAAGTAGGCCGTCGCGGAACCGGCATTGCGGAACAGCGCGATGAACAGTTTTTCCCGCCAGAAGGCCATTTCCGAATCCAGCCGCGGGATCAGCGTCTCGCGGCCGAGGAAGAACGAGGTGTCCATCATGTTCAGTTCCAGCCCGGCGCCCTCGCACAGCAGCAGGGCGCCGGGAATGTTCGGCTCGTCCTTGAAACCGTACTGGACGATCACCCGCCAGAAGTTTTCCTTCAGCCGATGCACCTCGACCCGGTCGATGTCCGGCACGTAGGGCACGTCGTAGAACTCCACCGAGACCAGCACCACCCGCTCGTGGATGATCTTGTTGTGCATCAGGTTATGCAGCATCGCGTGCGGCACGCCATTGCGGTCGGCGTTGAGGAACACCGACGTGCCGGCCACCCGGGTCGGCATGCCCGCCGCCAGGGATTCGATGAAGGGCAGCAACTCCAGGCGCTCGCCATGCAGCCGGTCGGACAGCAGCTGGCGACCGCGCTTCCAGGTGGTCATCAGCACGAATACGAACACGCCGGCGACCAGCGGGAACCAGCCACCATCGGGAATCTTCAGCAGGTTGGCCGACAGGAAGGTCAGCTCGACCACCAGGAAGGCGGAGAACAGCAGCCCGGCCCTGGTCCAGCCCCAGCCCCAGACCTTGGCGGCGATGAAGCTGGCGAGCAGCGAGGTGATGACCATGTCGCCGGTCACCGCGATGCCGTAGGCCGCGGCCAGGTTGTTCGACGACTTGAAGCCCAGCACCAGCATCATCACCGCCAGCATCAGCCCCCAGTTCACCAGCGGCAGATAGATTTGCCCCTGTTCCTTTTCCGAGGTGTGCTCCACGTCCATCCGCGGCACGAAGCCCAGCTGCATCGCCTGCCGGGTCACCGAAAACGCCCCGGAAATCACCGCCTGCGAGGCAATCACCGTCGCCACGGTGGCCAGCAGCACCAGCGGCAGCAGGGCCCAGTCCGGCGCCGAGTTGTAAAAAGGATTGTTCGCTGCCGCCGGCTCGGCGAGGATCAGCGCCCCCTGGCCGAAATAGTTCAGCACCAGCGCCGGCAGCACGAAGGCAAACCAGGCCTGCTGGATCGGCTTGCGGCCGAAATGGCCCATGTCGGCGTAGAGGGCTTCGGCCCCGGTCACCGCCAGCACGACATTCCCCATCGCCACCAGCGCCATCGCCTTGTTCTCGAACAGGAACTCCAGGCCGTACCAGGGGTTGATCGCCAGCAGCACATGCGGATTGCCGAACAGGTTGTACAGCCCCAGCAGCGCCAGCGTCGAAAACCAGACGATCATCACCGGGCCAAAGGCGGCGCCGACGCTGGCCGTACCCTTGCGCTGGACGAAAAACAGGCCGAACAACACCAGCAGGGTCAGCGGAATCACGAAGGGTTTCAGTGCGGGCGTCAGCACCTCCAGGCCTTCCACCGCCGACAGCACCGAAATGGCCGGCGTCACCATCCCGTCGCCGTAGAACATCGCGGCGCCGAGGATGCCGAAGATCATGATCAGCTTCTGCTGGCGCGGCCGGCGCGGCACCGCATGAAGCGCCAGCGCGATCAAGGCCATGATCCCGCCTTCGCCCCGGTTGTCGGCCCGCATGATGAACATCACGTACTTGACCGAAACCACGATCACCAGCGCCCAGAAAAACAGCGACAGGCTGCCCAGCACATTGATTTCGGTCAGCGGAATCGGGTGATTGCCGGCGAAAACCTCCTTCATCGCGTACAGCGGGCTGGTGCCGATGTCGCCATAGACGACCCCCAGGGCCGCCAGGGCCAGGGCTGCCATACGCTTGCTATCCGCGGGATTCTCATGGGCGCTCATGGCCACTCCTTCAGGTCATCGCCAACGGCGCCCACGCCGACGGCCGGGTAAATGCCGTGATTAACCGCCCAGCGCCGCCTTCAGCGACTGGACTTCTTCTTCCGATTCGTCGATCAGCGCCTGCAAGGTCGCCTTGTCGTACAGCCGCTCGAGGATGCTGGTATCCACCACCTCGCCCCGCTCCGGATCGCGCCAGCTGCAGACGGTGTTCGCCAGCTTGTTGGCGACATAGAGCACGTCGGCCAGCGTCTTGATTTCGCTGAAGCTGCGCTCGGTTTCGTGATCCTGCACCGCCGTCAGCACCGATTCCGGCTGCCCCAGCGCCGACAGCAGCGCGTGGCCGATGTTGTCGTGCCAATCGACCAGCAGTTCGTACAGGGACTGCGGATCGGCGATCAATTCCGGGAAGTTGGCCGCCCGCGACAGCAGGTAGAACACCCCGATGTCGTGAACCAGGCCGGTGAACATCGCCTCGTCGGCGCTGACCCGCACCACCTTGCGCCCGATCACCCGGCACAGCGCCGCGACATGGGCGGTGTGCTCCCACAGCTTGCGCGACATCGCCTCGAACACCTGCATCTGCTTCGAACGCAGCAGCTGTTCCATCGCCACCGCGAAGGACACGGTGCGCACCGCCTCCATGCCGACCCGGGCGATGGCGTTCTTGACGTCGGCGATGGTGCGGCCGGAGGGATTGAGCGCCACCGAATTCGCCATCCGGATGATCTTCGCGCTCATCAGCGGCTCGGCGCCCACCAGCTTGGCCAGCTGCTCCACCGACAGATTGGGATTCTTCAGCGCCGACCGGACCTGGAAGGTGATGTCGAGGAAGGTCGGAAAGGTCACCTCGTCGCCGGAGAGGTCCTTGGCGATGTCTTCAAGAATCTGGAAACACAACTGGTTGTTCATGGTTCGACACTCGACGGAAACAGGGACGACGGGAGCGGCCAGGTTCGGGGCTGGCGGCCAGACGGCGGATTCTAACGACCTAACCCGGCGCCGACCATCCCGAACTATGACCAAAGGCAGAGTCGCCCCGGCTTGCGGGCGGCGAAAAACGCGACGCTGGGGAAAATCCCTTCACGCGCCGCCTGACAAGCTGGCGTCTAGCCCGGCGCTGCTGCGCCCTGGCGGCCAACGCCCGCTTTAGAACGGGATATCGTCGTCCAGATCGTCGAAGGACGGCGCCTTGCGACTCTGGGCCGGACTCGGGTTGTAATCCTGGGGCGGCGCGGCGCTGCGGCCACCGCGGTCGCCACCCCGCTCGCCGGAGGGCTCGCCCATGCCTTCGCGCTTGCCCAGCATGGTCATGTCGGTCGCTTCGATTTCGGTGGTGTAACGGTCCTGGCCGTCCTTGTCCTGCCACTTGCGGGTCTTCAGCCGCCCTTCGATGTACACCTGCGAACCCTTCTTCAGGTACTGGCCGGCGATTTCCGCCAGCTTGCGGTAGAACACCACCCGGTGCCATTCCGTCGCTTCCCGGCGTTCGCCGCTGTTCTTGTCCTTCCAGTTGTCGGTGGTCGCCAGGCGGATGTTGCAGATGGCGTCGCCGCTGGCGGTGTAGCGGGTTTCGGGGTCCGCCCCCAGGTTGCCGATCAGAATGACCTTGTTTACGGATGCCATGTCGAAAGTCTCCAGTTATCAGTGGGAAGCCGGGGCAGGGGCCGGGCGGCGCGGCGGCACCTGCATGCCCAGCGCCAGAGCGGCCCAGATTGTCGCCAGTGCGGCACAGAAAAGGAATACGGTGCCGGCGCCGAAGTGCTGGGCCAGATAGCCGCCCAGGCTGCCGCCGAGGAAGAGGCCAACCGCCTGCAGCGTGTTGTACACCCCCAGCGCCTTGCCCTTGGCTTGCGGCGGCGCGATCCGGGAAATCAGCGAAGGCTGGGTCGCTTCCAGCACATTGAACGCGACGAAGAACAGCGTCAGCCACAGGCCCAGCGACCACAGCCCCTGGCCAAAGAAATGGAAGCCGGCCTGAACCAGCAGCAGCAGCAGGATCGCCGCGAGGAACACCGCCTTCATCCGGCCGCGGGTTTCGGCGACGATCACCGCCGGCACCATCGCCACGAAGGACAGCAGCACCGCCGGCAGATAAACCTGCCAGTGCTGCGCCAGCGGCAGGCCGCCCCACTGCACCAGCGCGGCCGGCACCAGCACCCACATGGCCGTCTGGGTCAGGTGCAGCGCGAAAACACCGAAATTGAGCCGGGCCAGCTGCGGATGCATCAGCACCTCGGACAGGGACACCGCCGGACCGCTGACCACCGGCGGCGCCGGCGGCACCACGACGAACAGCACCAGAATCGCCCCCAGCGCCAGCGCGCCGGTCAGCCAGAACAGCCCGGCCATGCCGATGGCGGCGTAAAGCAGCGGCGCCAGCACCAGCGACGCGGCGAAGACCAGGCCGATCGACGAGCCGATCATCGCCATGACCTTGGTCCGCTGGTGTTCCCGGGTCAGGTCGGCGGCCAGCGCCGTCACTGCGGCGGAAATCGCCCCGGCGCCCTGGATCACCCGGCCGATGATGATCTGCGGCAGGTCATCCGCCACCGCGGCGACCACGCTGCCCAGCGCGAACAGCAACAGGCCAAAGGCAATCACCGGCTTGCGCCCGAAGCGGTCGGACGCGGCGCCGTAGGCAATCTGCAGGCAGGCCTGGGTCAGGCCGTAGGCCCCAATGGCCAGGCCCACCAGCGTGAGGTCATGGCCTCCGGGCAGCGTCCGGGCATGGACGGCAAACACCGGCAGGATCAGGAACAGCCCCAGCATGCGCAAGGCGAAAATCGCCGCCAGGCTGATACCAGCCCGGCGCTCGGCGGGGCTCAGGCGGAGGGAATCGGAAGCGGTCATGGGCGCAGTGTAAAAAAAGTCCGCCGCGCCACCGGGCAGGCAGGCCCGGACAACAGCGGCAGACATCGTTTGTTGCATCGCAACGGAACGTCTATATTAACAGGTTTGCCCTCCTGCCCGGCCGGCCCCTGCCCATGGAACTGATCCGCATCCGCGGTGCGCGCACCCACAACCTGAAGAACATCAACCTGGACCTGCCGCGCCAGCAGATGATCGTCATCACCGGCCTGTCCGGCTCCGGCAAATCCTCGCTGGCCTTCGACACCCTCTACGCCGAGGGGCAGCGCCGCTATGTCGAAAGCCTTTCCGCCTACGCCCGCCAGTTCCTGCAGTTGATGGAAAAGCCGGATGTGGACCTGATCGAAGGCCTGTCGCCGGCGATTTCCATCGAGCAGAAGGCCACCAGCCACAACCCCCGCTCCACCGTCGGCACCGTCACCGAAATCCACGACTACCTGCGCCTGCTGTTCGCCCGCGCCGGCACCCCGTATTGCCCGGAACACGCCCATCCGCTGGAGGCGCAGACCGTGTCGCAGATGGTCGATCATGTGCTGGCACTGCCGCCGGACACCAAGCTGATGGTGCTGGCGCCGGTGGTCGCGCAGCGCAAGGGCGAGCAGCTGGAGCTGTTTGCCGAACTGCGCGCCCAGGGCTTCGTCCGCGCCCGGATCGACGGCGTGGTGCATGAGCTGGACGCGGTGCCCAAGCTGACCAAGAGCCAGAAGCATGACGTCGATGTGGTGGTGGACCGGCTGAAGGTCCGCGACGACATGCGCCAGCGCCTGGCGGAATCCTTCGAGACCGCGCTGCGCCACGCCGACGGCCGCGCCATTGCGCTGGAAATGGACAGCGGCCGCGAGCACCTCTTCTCCGCCAAGTTCGCCTGCCCGGTCTGCGCCTACGCGCTGCAGGAGTTGGAGCCGCGGCTGTTCTCGTTCAACAACCCGATGGGCGCCTGCCCGAAGTGCGACGGCCTCGGGGTGATCCAGTTCTTCGACCCGAAACGGGTGGTCAGCCAGCCGCAGCTCTCCCTCGCCGCCGGCGCCATCCGCGGCTGGGACAAGCGCAACCAGTTCTATTTCCAGATGCTGCAATCCCTGGCCGAGCATTACGGCTTCGACGTGGACACCCCGTTCCAGGAGCTGCCGGAAGAAACCCGGCAGATCATCCTCTACGGCTCCGGCAAGGCCGTCATCCGCTTCCGCTACCTCAACGACAAGGGCACCCGCTTCGACCGCGACCACAGCTTCGAAGGGATCATTCCCAACCTCGAACGCCGCTACAAGGAAACCGATTCCCCGGCGGTCCGCGAAGAGCTGTCCCGCTTCATCAGCAACAGCACCTGCCCGACCTGCGGCGGCAGCCGGCTGCGCCGGGAAGCCCGCCACGTCCGGATCGGCGACAAGACCCTGCACGAACTGAGCCGGCTGCCGCTCAGCGAATGTCGCGACTATTTCCTGGCGCTGCAACTGAGCGGCCACAAGGCCCAGGTCGCGGAAAAGATCCTCAAGGAAATCACCAGCCGGCTGCAATTCCTGATCAACGTCGGCCTCGACTACCTGGCGCTGGAACGCTCGGCCGACACCCTCTCCGGCGGCGAAGCCCAGCGCATCCGCCTGGCCAGCCAGATCGGCTCCGGCCTGACCGGGGTGATGTACGTGCTGGACGAACCCTCCATCGGCCTGCACCAGCGGGACAACGACCGGCTGCTGCAAACGCTGAAACAGCTGCGCGACCTCGGCAACAGCGTCATCGTCGTCGAGCATGACGAGGACGCGATCCGCAGCGCCGATTACGTCGTGGACATCGGCCCCGGCGCCGGGGTGCATGGCGGCGCGATTGTGGCCGAAGGCACGCCGGCGGAAGTCGCCGCCAACCCGGACTCGATGACCGGCGCCTACCTCTCCGGCCGCCGCCGGATCGAGATTCCCGCCCAGCGTCGGGCGGTGAACCCGGACAAGCAGCTGTTCGTCCGCGGCGCCAGCGGCAACAACCTGAAGGACGTCGATCTGGCGCTGCCGGTCGGGCTCGTCACCTGCATCACCGGCGTTTCCGGCTCGGGCAAATCGACGCTGATCAACGACACCCTCTACGCCGCCGCCGCCAAACACCTCTACGGCTCGACCACCGAACCGGCGCCGCACCAGGACATCAGCGGCCTCGACCTGTTCGACAAGGTCATCAACGTCGATCAGTCGCCGATTGGCCGCACGCCCCGCTCCAACCCGGCCACCTACACCGGGGTGCTGACCCCGATCCGCGAACTCTTCGCCCAGGTGCCGGAATCCCGCGCCCGCGGCTACGGGCCGGGCCGCTTCAGCTTCAACGTCAAGGGCGGCCGCTGCGAAGCCTGCCAGGGCGACGGCATGATCAAGGTGGAAATGCACTTCCTGCCGGACATCTACGTCCCCTGCGACGTCTGCCACGGCAAGCGTTACAACCGGGAAACCCTGGAAATCCAGTACCGCGGCAAGACCATCCACGAGGTGCTGGGGCTGACCGTCGAGGCGGCGCGGGAATTCTTCGACGCAGTGCCGACCGTGGCGCGCAAGCTGCAGACCCTGGTCGATGTCGGCCTGGCCTACATCACCCTCGGCCAGGCGGCGACCACCCTCTCCGGCGGCGAGGCGCAGCGGGTCAAGCTGGCGCTGGAACTCTCCAAGCGCGACACCGGCCGCACGCTGTACATCCTCGACGAGCCGACCACCGGCCTGCACTTCCAGGATATCGAGCTGCTGCTGGCGGTGCTGCAGCGGCTGGCGGCCCACGGCAATACCGTGGTGGTGATCGAACACAACCTGGACGTCATCAAGCCCGCCGACTGGCTGATCGACCTCGGCCCGGAAGGCGGCGACGGCGGCGGCCGCATCCTGTTCGCCGGCACCCCGGAGCAGCTGGCGGAACAAGAGATCAGTCACACCGGGCGCTTCCTGCGCCCGCTGCTGCAACGCTGAGCCCAAGCCGGCCTCCTGACGCGGGAAACGGGGCCACGCGGTGGTCAATGCCGCGTTTTCCGCGATAATGCCGGCTCCGCCGGGAGGAAACCATGCCGAAACTGCCACGCACCGCCTTGCTCGCCCTGCTTGCGCCACTCGCGGCCCCGGCTGCAGCCAGCATCAATGACTTCACCGAGCTGTCGCTGGAACAGCTGCTCGACGTGGAAATCGTCAGCGCCTCCCGCTTCACCCAGCGCGCCAGCGACGCCCCTTCGGCGGTCAGCGTCCTCACCGCCAACGACATCCGCGATTACGGCTGGCGCACTCTGGCCGAGGCGCTGAACTCGGTCCGCGGCTTCGTCACCAGCTCCGACCGGACCTACAGCTACGCCGGCATCCGCGGCTTTTCCCCGCCCGGCGACTTCACCACCCGGCTGCTGGTGCTGATCGATGGCGTCCGCACCAACGACAACGTCTTCGACCAGGCCTACATCGGCAACGAATTCCTGCTCGACCTCGACCTGGTGGACCGGATTGAAATCGTCCGCGGCCCCAGCTCCCTGGACTACGGCGGCAACGCCTTTTTCGGCGTCATCAACGTCATCACCCGCCACGGCGGCGACATCAAGGGCACGGAAACCGCCGTCTCCAGCGGCAGCCGCAACAGCCGGGAAGCCCGGATCAGCCACGGCCAGCGCTTCGACAATGGCGCCGACCTGCTGCTGTCGCATACCGCCTACGAAGCCCGTGGCCAGAACCTCAGCTTTCCCGAATTCCCCGGCCAGGGCAGCAACAACGACGGCGAACGCTACGGCAAGACCTTCGCCAAGCTGAACTGGAACGGCCTGCAGCTGGAAACCGCCTGGTCCCGCCGCAACAAGCAGGTCCCCACCGGCGCCAATGGCGTGGTGTTCGACGATCCGGGCAACCGCAATGTGGATACCCAGGGCTTCTTCGACGCCCGGCTGACCCGCCAGGTCGCCGACGGGGTCGAAGTGTCCGGCCGGCTGTTCTACGGCCAGTACGACTATGCCGGCGATTTCCGCTACGACCAGACCCCGCTGGCCGGCGTCGTCACCAATCAGGACCGGGCTGCCGGCCGCTGGTGGGGCGGCGAAACCAAGCTGCTGCTTACCGGCTGGCAGGATCACACGCTGGTGATCGGCGCCGAATACCAGCAGAACCGGCGCCAGGACCAGTGGAACCGGGACGCCGACCCGGCCAGCGCCTGCTTCGCCAACGGCCTGGCCGCCCCGGCCTGCCTGGACAGCCGGCAAAAGGGCTACCGCCTGGGCGTCTATGTGCAGGACAACTACCGGCTGTCGCCGACGCTGCACCTCCACGCCGGCGTCCGCTACGACCACGCCAATCTGAGCAAGGACAGGCTGAGCCCGCGGCTGGGGCTGATCTGGCACGCCCAGCCGCACAGTGTCTTCAAGCTCTTGTACGGCAGCGCCTACCGGGCGCCGAATGCCTGGGAGCGCTTCTACGAATTCCCCGGCGCCCAGACGCAGATCGGCAACAGCGCGCTGAAGCCGGAAACCATCACCAGCTACGAGGCGGTCTGGGAGTATTACCTGACCCCGACCCAGCGCCTGTCCAGCAGCCTGTACTACTACAACGTCGATGACTGGATCGTGCAAACCGAGGTAGGTGGGCCAGTAAAGCAACTGCAGTACCAGAATCAGGCGCGGGTCAGCGGCAAGGGCTTCGACCTCGGGCTGGAACAGCAACTCGCCGGCAACGCCCGGCTGCGCGGCAGCTTTTCCGCACAGATCGTGCCCGACCACCCCAACGGCAACCACAATGCCTCGCCGCGTTATCTGGGCAAGCTCAACTACGCGAGCCCGATTCCCGGCCTCAGCAACGCCTTTGCCGGGATTGAGGGCCGCTACGTCGCCCCCCAGGCCACGTCCACCGGCCACATCAGCGGCTACACCGTGCTGAACGCCAACCTGCGCTGGCAACCCTGGGGGAGCAAGGGGCCGGAACTGGCGCTGGCGGTCTATAACCTGTTCGACCGGGCCTATTCCGGGGTTTTCATTGACGACAGCCTCGCCAGCGGCAACGGCCGGACAAGCCTGCTGCAGGATGGCCGGGCCTTCCGGCTGAAACTGAGCTACCTGTTCTGAACGCCATGCGCTTTTGCTTCGCCCTGCTCGCCGCGCTGCTGCTCCCCCTGGGCAGCCTGCCGGCCCGCGCCCAGGGTTCGGAGGCGGCGGTCAAGGCGGCGTTCGTCTACAACTTCGCCAAATTCGTCGAATGGCCGCCGGAAGTCCTCTACGCCAGCGGCCAGACGCTGAACCTCTGCCTGGTCGGGCCACGGGACGGCTTCCTCAACGCGCTGACCACGCTGGATGGGAAGGTGGCCCAGGGCAAGGAAATCCGGGTCCGCGCCGCGACGCTGCGGGCCGATACGCTGCGCGGCTGCCAGATGCTGGCGCTGGCCGAAGGCGAACTGCGGCAGCTGGAAGACATCCTGCGGCTGGCCGGGAACACGCCGCTGCTGACGATCAGCGAAAACGAGCGCTTCGCCGAACTGGGCGGAATCATCGCGCTAGTGGTCAGCGACAACCGGGTGCAATTTGAAATCAACGTCGACGCGGCGCAACGGGTTAACCTGCGGCTCTCCTCGCAATTGCTGAAGCTCGCCCGCAACACCAGAAAGCCCTGACCCGCCCATGACCCGCTTCAACGACCTGCCGCTGAAACGCAAGCTGACCAACGCGCTGTTGCTGTCCTCGGGCATCGCGATCTGTCTGTTCTTCGTCGTGATGCTGGTGAACAACATCCTGCGGCTGCGCGCCGAGGTGGTGGACCAGATTTCGACGCTGGCCGAAGTCACCGCGTCCAACAGCCAGGCGGCGCTGGTGTTCAACGACGTCCAGTCCGCCGCGGAAACCCTGGCGGCGCTGCGGGTCAAGCCGGCCATCGTGCTGGCGGAAATCGTCGATGCCCACCAGCACAGCTTCGCCCGCTACCGGGCGCTGGAAGCGCCGCTGCAACTGGACTTTGCCGACCAGGACCAGGACAGCCTGTTCAGCAACTGGCTGCAATTGTCCCGGCCGATCCAGCTCGACAAGGACAAGATCGGCGAAGTCCGCATCCTAGCCAACCTCTCCGGGCTGTTCTCGCTGTTCACCGGCGAGCTGCTGGCGCTGGGCGGGGCGACGCTGGCGGCGCTGGCGGTCTCGCTGCTGATCGCCCAGCGTTTCCGCGAAAGCATCGCGACCCCGATCGAGCACCTGGCCGACACCGTCCAGGCCATCGCCCACGACCAGGATTTTTCCCGGCGGGTGACCCAGGGCGGCGCCGACGAAATCGGCGAGCTGATCAACGCCTTCAACTTCATGCTGAGCCAGCTGCAGGAACGGGACCGGGTGTTGTCCCGCTACAGCGAATCCCTCGAAACCCAGGTCGAGCTGCGTACCGGCGAACTGCGCGACGCCAAGGAAGCCGCCGAAGCCGCCAACAGCGCCAAGAGCCGTTTTCTCGCCAACATGAGCCACGAGATTCGCACGCCGATGAACGGGGTGCTGGGCATGACCGAGCTGCTGCTCTCCTCCGGCCTGACCCCGGAACAAAAGACCTTCGCCGAGACCGTGCATAGCTCCGGCCGGGCGCTGCTGACCATCATCAACGACATTCTCGACTTCTCGAAAATCGAAGCCGGCAAGCTGGAAATCGAGGAAATCGACTACAACCCGGCGCAGCTGGTCCGGGAAGTCGTCAGCCTGTTCGACAGCCCGGCCCGGCAGAAGAACCTGCAACTGACGCTGGACTGCCGCCCCAGCCTGCCCGACTGGGTCCGCGGCGACCCGGTCCGGGTCCGCCAGGTGCTGTCGAATCTGATCAACAACGCGCTGAAGTTCACGCTGGCCGGCCGGGTGGCCTTGCGGGTCAGCGCCGACCGGGACGAACTACGTTTCGAGGTCAACGACACCGGGATCGGCATCGACGACGCGACCCGGCTGCGGCTGTTCCAGGCCTTCACCCAGGCCGACGGCTCGATCACCCGCCGCTACGGCGGCACCGGCCTGGGGCTGGCGATCAGCAAGCAGCTGGCCCACCTGATGGGCGGCGAGATCGGCGTGGACAGCATCCCCGGCGTCGGCTCGACCTTCTGGTTCACCGTCAGCGCCCGTCCCGGCAGCGCCCCGGCGCATCCGGAGTTGCCGGAGGAACTGCCGCTGCAGCTACCGCCGGAGCTGCTGGACAGTGGCCCGGTGCGCATCCTGCTGGTGGATGACAACGCGGTGAACCGCACGCTGGCCGGCGCCATCCTGAAAAAGATGGGCTACGACGACGTGGATATGGCGGTGGATGGCCTGGGCGCGCTGGAGGCCCAGAAGGAAAAGGATTACGCGCTGATCCTGATGGATTGCATGATGCCGGAGATGAACGGTTTCGACGCCACCCGCGCCATCCGCCAGTACGAGATCAGCCACAACCGGCGGCGGATCCCGATCATCGCGCTGACCGCCAGCGTGGTCGAAGGCGAACGGGACAAATGCCTCGCCGCCGGGATGGACGACTTCGTCTCCAAGCCCTTCAAGCAGTCCGATCTCGAAGCTGCATTACGCCGCTGGCTGATCTGAGACCCTGAAGCGCAGCCCCGGCTCGGCGCCGGCGTCGTAGTCATAGTCCAGCACCTGGCCGCCGGACAGGCCGCGCAGATCCCGCGGCATGAAATTGCAGGTCAGGCTGCACTCGTTCTGCCCCAGCTCGATATCGCCGAATACCCGGATCGCCGTGCGGATCGCCAGCCGGGTGTTGTCGGGCAAGGTCGCCGGCAGCGTGACCCGGCCGCTGCCCGTTTGATCCAGTGTCGCCACGCTCAACGCGAACAACGGCGCCAGCGATGTCATCTGCTCGCAGCCCGACTCGCAGCTTTCCCCCATCCACCGGGAGGCCACCAGATCGAGGGCGATGCACTCCGGCACGAAAAAGCCCCCCGGTTCCAGTTGCGGCGCCAGATGCCGGGTCACCGCCACCTGCGGTTCCCGCTTCAGCGCGTTCTGCAGCACTTCGGCGACGATGACCTGCGGCCGCCATGCCGGCGTCGCCTGCCAGGTGGTCGCGTCGCCCTGGTGAAAATCCCGGAACCAGGCCTCCACGCCCAGCTCGGCGATCAGGCGCTGCGCCGCCGCCAGCGACTCCGGGTTGATGTCGAGCAGGCTGATCTCCACTTCCTCCGCCGTGAAGCGCAGCACCATCGGCAGCACCAGCAAGGCAAAGGGGCCGCAGCCCACGTCGAGCACCCGAATCCGCTCGCCGGGAAAGCGCTGCTGCGCCGCCCGGATCGCCGCCTCGACCCCGCGCAGGAATTTGCTGGAACGGGCGAATTCCCACAGGCAACGGGCGGCACCCTGATAGGAAATCGCCTTGCCATTGGGCAGGAAATAGTCTTTCTGCGTCACGGCGTCCGGCTGGGCGTCGTCAAACCCGAGAATGCCGCTGAACCAGGCGAACAGCGCGTGCGCTGCCTCCCGCTGCTCGCCGAACGAGACGGCGGTGGAGAACAGGCATTCACAGGGTTCGACAAAGGCGGCAGGCAAGGGGCGCATGGCGACAACTCGGTAAAAAATGAAAGCGGCACTGTACCCGAATCCGCCCCGGATACCGGCGCCGGCTTGTCCCGCCCCGGCTTGCCCTTTGCCCGCCCCCTCGGCACAATCGCGCCCCATGTCACATTACGACTTGATCATTGTCGGCGGTGGTCTGGCCGGCGCCAGTCTGGCGGTGGCGCTGCGCGACAGCCGCCTGAAAATCGCCCTGGTCGAAGGCCGCGCCCCGAGCCGACCCGAGGGCTGGGACGCCCGCATCTACGCCATCAGCCCGGCCAACGCCCGCTTCCTCGCCGACATCGGCAGCTGGAAGCACCTGGACCCGGAACGGATCGCGCCGATCACGGCGATGGAAGTCCGCGGCGACCGGGGGGGCGTCCTCGATTTCAGCGCCTATGAAACCGGCGTGCCGGAACTGGGCTGGATCATGGAATCCTCGCTGATGGCCTGCGAGTTCTGGGAAAGCCTGAAGCGCCAGAGCAACCTGACGCTGTACTGCCCGGCCCGACCCGCCAGCCTGCACCTGAACCCGGACGCGGCGGAACTGACGCTGGAAGATGGCACCCGGCTCAGCGCCCGGCTGCTGGTCGGCGCCGACGGCCGCGACTCCTGGGTCCGGGAACAGGCGGGCCTGGCCGCCATCAACACCCCCTACGGCGAAAAGGGCGTCGTGGCCAATTTCGCCACGGCCAAGCCGCACCATAACGTCGCGTTCCAGTGGTTCCGCGACGACGGCGTGCTGGCCTACCTGCCCCTGCCCGGCCAGCGCATCTCCATCGTCTGGTCCACGCCGGACGCCCAGGCC
>JBEBBF010000260.1:0-2500 GCA_041158545.1 Pseudomonadota bacterium
CCCGCCTGGGCGAACAGGCGCATCGCCCGCGGCAGATGCCAGGCCTGGCTGACCAGCAGCACCCGGCGGATTCCCGCGGCCTGCAGGATTTCGGCTGAATAGCGGGCGTTTTGCTCGGTATCCTCCGACTGCCCTTCCCGCCAGCGCACCGGCACCTGGAAATCCCGTTCCAGCGTCCTGGCCATTGCGTCGGCCTCGGAGCGGACAGGCCCGCGATCCGGCCCCAACCCGCCAGTGACCAGGATCGGCAAGCCGGTCTGGCGCTGCAAATAGGCGCCATAGCGCAGGCGCAACATCACATCACCCGGCACGGTCAGCTCACCGAACTCCGGCCCCGCAATCAACCCGCCCCCCAACACCACGATGGCCTGGCAACCGGCGATCTGCTCCGGCTGCAAGGGCGGCGGTTGCAGCAGCCGGTTCAACTGAACACTGACCACCGGCAGCGACAAGGCGGTCAGGAGGGCAAAGGCCAGCCCGGCGAGCGCCAGCGCAAACCGGGGAAAGCGGCGGCGCCCCAGCCCGGCCAGCAGCAAAAGCAGCAACAGCGCCCCCGGCGGCAACAGCAGCGAGGAAAGCACCTGTTTCAGATACCAGAAGGCGGACATGTCGTTATAAGCAATCGGGAAAAAATCGGAACAGCACTAATGCAAACGGCCCGCCACCATCAGGCAGCGGGCCGCAAGGACAGGCTAAGACACTCAGCCAGCCATGGCGTTGCGGATCTGCTCCAGCGCGGTCGGATCTTCGATGGTGGTCAGGTCGCCCGGATCACGGCCTTCGGCCAGGGCTTGCAGCGAACGGCGCAGCAGCTTGCCGGAACGGGTCTTGGGCAGACCGCTGACGAAGAACACCCGGCTCGGACGGGCGATGGCGCCCAGCGAGTCGTCCACCACCTTGAAGACTTCCTTTTCCAGGGCCTTGCACTGCTCGGGAGTGGCGATCTTGCTGGCGTCCTTGACCACGGCAAACGCCATGGGCATCTGGCCCTTCAGCTGATCGGCAACCCCGACCACGGCCACTTCGGCGATGGCCGGATGCGCCTGGACGGCTTCCTCGATTTCGCGGGTGCCCAAGCGGTGGCCGGCGACGTTGATCACGTCGTCGGTACGGCCGAGGATGAAGAAGTAGCCGTCGTCGTCCTTGATCGCCCAGTCATAGGAGGAATAAACCAGCGGTTCCTTGAACAGGGTGAAGTAGGTGCTGACGAAGCGCTCGTCCTGACCCCAGACGGTGGACAGGCAGCCGGGAGGCAGCGGCGGTACGACGGCGGCAATGCCCTTTTCGTTGGCTTCGCACTCGGAACCATCCTCGCGGAAGATCTTGAGGTCGTAGCCATAGACCGGGAAAGTCGGGGAACCGTACTTGATCGGGGTCTTTTCCACACCGGGCAGCGCCGCCAGCATCGGCCAGCCGGTTTCGGTCTGCCAGTAGTTGTCGATGACCGGGATGCCCAGTTCGCCCATGAACCATTCGTGGGTCGGCTGATCCAGCGGCTCGCCGGCCATGAAGATGTGCTTCAGCGAGGACAGGTCGTACTTGTGCATGTAGGCCGGATCCTGCTTCTTCAGGACGCGGGCAGCGGTCGGGGCCGAGAACATCACGTTGACCTTGTATTTCTCGACGATCTGCCACCAGATGCCCGCATCGGGACGCAGCGGCGTGCCTTCGTACATGATCGTGGCCATGCCGGCGATCAGCGGGCCGTAGATGATGTAGGAGTGACCCACCACCCAGCCGATATCTGAGGTGGAGAAGAAGGTTTCACCGGCATTGCCGGTGTAGATGTACTTCATCGTCGAAGCCAGCGCCACGCAGTAGCCGCCGGTGTCCCGTTGCACGCCCTTCGGCTTGCCGGTGGTGCCGGAGGTATACAGGATGTAGGACGGCTCGGAGGATTCCAGCCATTCGCAGGGCACCTGGGCGTCGAGATATTCGGCGCGCAGCGTGGCGTAATCCACGTCCCGGCCTTCGACCTTGGTGTAGGCCTTGTCCAGGCCCCGATCGATCATCAGCACCTTGCTCGGCTTGCTTTCGGCCAGTTCGATGGCTTCGTCCAGCAGGTGCTTGTAGGGCACCGGCTTGCCACCGCGCATGCCAGCGTCGCTGGAGACAATCAGCACCGGCTTGGCGTCGTCGATCCGGGTGGCCAGGGAGCCGGAGGCGAAGCCGCCGAACACCACGGAGTGAATGGCGCCGATCCGGGCGGCGGCCAGCATGGCGAAGGCTGCCTGGGGAATCATCGGCATGTAGATCAGTACCCGGTCGCCGCGCTTGACGCCCAGGCTGCGGTAAATCGCGGCCATGCGCATCACTTCGGTCTGCAGCTCGGCGAAGCTGTAGATCACTTCCTCGTTGGTTTCGGTGGAGACATAGATCAGTGCCCGGTCATCGGGACGCTGGGCAGCGTGGCGATCCACGGCGTTGAAGCACAGGTTGGTCTTGCCGCCGACAAACCATTTTGCGAAGGGGGGACGGGAGTAGTCGCAAACTTGTTCAA
>JBEBBF010000261.1:0-3018 GCA_041158545.1 Pseudomonadota bacterium
GCCGCTGGCCTGCAGCACCGGCCAGGTCGCCTCGACCACCGCTTCGGTATAAAGCGGCGAATTCGGCTCCGGCATCCGCTGCGGCGCGTACAGCACCGCCTGCTGCGGGTAATCGAAGGGGCTTTCCCAGCAGGCGGTTTCGGCGCCCCACAGCCCGAGTTCGGCGCAGTAATGCTCGAAGCGGCCCTGCACCGCC
Source organism: Pseudomonadota bacterium (assembly GCA_041158545.1). GTDB lineage: Bacteria > Pseudomonadota > Gammaproteobacteria > Burkholderiales > Rhodocyclaceae > JBEBBF01. The sequence continues at coordinate 197 of JBEBBF010000261.1, forward strand.
AGCGTCGCCGAGGTGAACACCCAGGCGCGGGGATGCCCGCTCATCTGCTTCTTGAAGATTTCGGCCACATCCAGCGGCGTCGCGTTGAGCTGCAGCGCGTGGCTGAAGGCTTCGACCCAGCGCACATAGCCCGGCCCGTCCGGCTGCCGCCAGCGTTGCAGCCCGGTCAGCAGTTCGCCGCTGCGCTGCCAGCATTTCTCCAGGCCTTCGCTGCGCTCCGCCTGGGTTTGCAGGATCGCCTGGATGCGCTCCAGTTCCGCCTGCAGGCCTTCCAGCGCCTTGTCGAATTCCAGGTTGCCGGCCAGCCGGGCGACATCGAAACGGCCGCTATCCAGACCGACCGACAGGCGCAAATCCTTCGCGGCCTTTTCCAGGCTGCGGCAGGCGGTCTGCAGGTCCAGGCAATCCCGTGCGGAAGCCAGGCCTTCGCTGCGGCTGTCCCGCGCCAGATCGACCACCTGGGCAGTGGACAGGCTGTCGCCGAAGAACAGCGTCGCGACTTCCGGCACCTGATGCGCCTCATCGAAGATCACGGTGTTGCAGGCGGGCAGGAGTTCGGCGGTGCCGTCGTCGCGCAGCATCACGTCGGCGAAAAACAGGTGGTGATTGACCACGACCAGGTCCGCCGCCAGCGCCTCGCGCCGGGCAGCCAGCACGAAACATTCCTTGTGATGCGGGCATTCCTGGCCGAGGCAGTTGTCCCGGTTCGATGTCGCCAGATCCCAGACTTGGGAATTTTCCGGAACGTCGTAGCACTCGGCCTTGTCGCCCGTGCGGGTTTCCTTGAGGAAACGCTTGATCCGCCGGGCGTAGCCCGCGTCTTCCGGCGTCAGGAAGCGGCCGTCGTTAAGCGCCCGTTCCAGGTGGTAATGGCAGACATAGTTGGCGCGCCCCTTGAGCAGCGCCACCCGCACCGGCGCCCCCAGCGCGGCGCGGACCATGGGCACGTCCTTGTTGAACAGCTGATCCTGCAGCGTCTTGGTGCCGGTGGAGATGATCACCTTGCCGCCGGAGAGCATCGCCGGGACCAGATAGGCGAAGGTCTTGCCGGTGCCGGTCCCCGCTTCCGCGACCAGTACCTGCTGGCTGTTGATGGCGGTCGCGACCCGGTTGGCCATGTCCAGCTGCTGTTGCCGCAGCCGATAACCGGGAATCGCCGCTGCCAGCGGCCCGTCCGACGAGAAAAAGTGTTCCAGCGCTTGCAAAAAAAGAAGGACCCGCCGGGAGCGGGTCAGGGATCAGGAAGGGCGGAAGTTTAGCAGCGCCGGCCGGGGCTGTCGCCGGCCGACACGGGCCGGAGCGCGACTGAAACGGGGCTGGCCGGCGCTAGGCGCTGCCTTCGCCGCTGCCGGCCTCAGTATCGCGGGACTGGCAGGGAATCTCGAATTCGAAACAGCTGCCGACGCCCTCCTCGCTGCTGACCCGAATCTCGCCACCGAGCAGCTCGACGATGCGCTTGCAGATCGCCAGCCCGAGCCCGGTGCCGCCAAAGCGCCGGGTGGTCGAGCCATCGGCCTGCTGGAAGGGGTTGAACAGCAGCGGCAGTTGCTCCGGGCTGATGCCGATGCCGGTATCGCTCACCCGGAACAGCAGATGTTCGCCCAGCCGTTGCACCACCAGCTCGACCCGGCCGTGTTCGGTGAATTTCACCGCATTGCCCAGGAGGTTGAGCAGCACCTGGCTGAGTCGCAGCGAATCGGTGCGGCAGGAGCGGGGCAAATCTTCGGCGTAGCGCAGCACCAGCGCCAGCCCCTTGCTGTCGGCCCGGTCCTGCACCAGCTCCAGCGCATGTTCGACCAGCGGCTGCAGCGCCACGGTGGTCAGCTCGATCCGGGTCTTGCCCGCCTCGATCTTCGAGAGGTCAAGGATGTCGTTGATGATCCCCAGCAGCAGCTTGCCGGAGGTGGAAATCTTTTCCAGCGCGTTCCTGACCTTTTCCGGCTTGTCGAGGTTGCGCAGGCCGATGGTGGCAAAACCCAGCACGCCGTTCATCGGCGTGCGGATCTCGTGGCTCATGTTGGCGAGGAATTCACTGCGCAGCCGCGCCAGGGTTTCCGCCTCCAGCACCGCCCGTTCCAGCGCCGCGGCAGCCGCCTTCTGGGCGCTGATGTCCACAAAGCTGACGACAGCACCGGTGACCGCGCCTTCGACCTCAATCGGGTGGATCGCGTACATCACCGGAATCGGATGGCCATCGCTGTGCCAATAGACTTCTTCATCGCAGCGGTAGGACTGGCCATCGAGGACCGCGGCGAGGCCGGAACAATCTTCTCTGGCGAAAGGGCTGCCATCGGCCTTGCGGTGATGGAACAGGTCGTGGGCCATCTGGCCAATCGCCGCCGTTTCGCTCAGCCCCAGCATCCGGCACGCCGCCGGGTTGATGAAGGTGATCCGCCCGCTCCGGTCCAGACCATAGAGGCCGTCGGCGGTGGAGTGCAGGATCTGGGCAGCTCGTGCTTCGGTGGCGATCAGCGCCGAAGTACGTTCGCGGACCAGTTCTTCCAGGTGCAGCCGGTGTTCCTGCAATTCCGCATCCACTTGCCGCTGCGCGGTGATGTCGGAAACGTAGCCGTGCCACAGCACCGAGCCATCCGGCTGCCGCATCGGCATCGCGTCGCCATGGCGCCAGATCACCGGCCCACCGGGTTTCTGCACCCGATAATCGGCCCGCCAGGGCTCCAGCGTCCGGGCGGAATGCAGCAATGAGGATTCCAGTCCAGGCCGGTCTTCCGGCAGCACCCAGACCAGCACGCGCTCGCTCGACACCGGCAGGTCGGACTCCTGCAAGCCGCTGTATTCCAGCAGACGCCGGTTGGCATAGC
>JBEBBF010000262.1:0-2761 GCA_041158545.1 Pseudomonadota bacterium
GGAATTTGCCATCGTGCAGTGCAGCAGGAGGGGCGTTCCTTGGATACGTTTGCGGGAGCTGCTGTGATCTTACGATTCTGTTTTCAAGCGTTACGCGAATGGCGCGCGACGTACTCACGGAGCACGCCATCCATGAGGGACTGCCAACCTTCACCGGTGGATTTGAAGTACGCAATAACCTCCGGGCTGTAGCGTACGGAAACAAGGAGCTTCTTGTTCTCGGATTTCGGCCGGCCGCGCAGCGCTTTCAGCGGCACCATGGCGCTCAATTGCTTGGGCGTCAGGGGTTGAGCATCCGGATCACTCTTCGCCGCCGCTGTAATAGCCTGATCCTCTTCCACGGTAGGCATGCGGACGACAGGGCGCTCAGGAGTTTTCGACATAGTGTTTCACCTCGCGTCGATTGGCACGACGAAGGCTGATGATCCTTCGCACTTCGCCACGATCTACAAACGCCACGTAGTACAGGATTTCGGTTTTCGGCGCGAGCGCGATCATCCGCGTTTCCTTGTATTCGAACCGATCATCCACCCATACCAGCGCAGCTTCCCAATCGAGCTCTCCCGCCATGGCCAGCGACAGGCCATGTTTTGTCTGATTTGCCGCGTCCTTGACGGGATCGAACTCGATGCGCATTATTTAATGTAGCTACATATAATAGGGCTGTCAATGGCAAACCCGGTCGCGGAATCCGGGCCCACCCGCCATCGCCTCAAACTCTCCCGGATTCTGCTTCGCGCTATCCTGGCTACAAATGAGGGTTTCGGTAGCAGGCGGACTCTTGCCTAACCGAATCCAGTCAAACCAGCGTCTCTCCCTCATCGGATTTGCTTGGCTATCCGCGCTACTATCCGCCCTACTTTTACCCCAAAAAGTCTTCCCCAAGCCATGTCCCCCGACCATTCCACCTCCTCCGAAAAAGGCACCATTGCCATGGCTTTTGTGCGGGAGGCGCTGGTGGGTTTGGGGGAGGGGGCTGGGGTGGAGGTTTTGGCGCAGGCGGGGATTCCGGTGGAGTTGCTGGAGGCCAGTCAGGCGCGGGTGTCGTCGCGGCAGTATGGTCAGCTCTGGCATCTGATTGCCCGGACGCTGGACGACGAGTTTTTCGGCATGGACCGGCACCGGATGAAAGTGGGCAGTTTCACGCTGCTGTGCCATGCGGTGATTCATGCGGATACGCTGGAGCGGGCCTTGCGGCGGGCTTTGCGTTTCCTGCGGGTGGTGCTGGACGACCTTTCCGGGGAGCTGGTGCGGGAGGGGGATACGGCGCGCATCCTGTTGCGGGAGCCGGCGGGTGCAGCGCCTCGACGGGCTTTTGCCTATGGCACTTTTTTGCTGATCCTGCACGGGCTGGCCTGCTGGCTGATCGGGCGGCGGATTCCGCTGATCCGGGCCGATTTTCGCTGTCCGGAGCCGGATTACAGTAGTGAATGGCAGGTGTTGTTTTCCCGCGACCTGCGTTTTGACCAGGAAGAAACGGCGATCAGCTTTGCGGCTGAATTCCTGGAGATGGCCAATATCCAGAACGAGCGGACGATGAAGCTGTTCCTGCGCTCGGCGCCGGCCAATTTCCTGGTCAAGTACCGCAACAGCGACAGCCTGACCGCCCGCATCCGTCGTCGGCTGCGGGAAATTCCCCCCGCCGCCTGGCCGGATTTTCCCAGTCTGGCCAGCCAGTTCCACGCTTCGGAATCAACGCTGCGGCGGCGGCTGGAAGAGGAAGGGCAGTCCTACCGCAGCATCATGGATGACCTGCGCCGCGATCTGGCGATTGCGCTGCTGAGCGACAGCGAACTGGGCATCCACGACATCGCTGCGGCGCTGGGTTTTGCCGAGACCAGCGCCTTCCATCGCGCCTTCAAGAAATGGACGGGCACCCGGCCGGGGGAATATCGCTGCCTCAAGGTTGGCGAACGCTGAGCCTTTCGCATTGGCGCTTTGTCCTTCCCCGCATGGCCCTGGCTGGCGTCCCGCAATTCAGGTGATACGCAGCCCGACGTGCACCCGGATTCGCCGCCTATAATCGCGAAGAAACTGATAAGCAGCTGACCGGGCAAAGGCGCTCGGGTGGAGACGAAGATGCCAAGCCGGAGAGTACGATCCCAGACCCTGATTTTGCTGCTGGTTGCCGGGCTGGCGCTGATCATTCTCGCCACGTCCCTCGCGGTTTCGCATTTGCTGCGGGAGCGGGAAACCGAAAGCTGGCGTTACCAGATGGCCAACATGTCCCTGCTGCTGGCCGGGCAGCTGGAACAAAGCCTGGCTTCGGCGCGGATTGCGATGGATTCCATCGCCGACCGGGTCGAGGCACTGAAGGTGCGCGATGCCGCCGAGTTGCGGACCAAGGCCGGCGTGCCGGAGTTGCACCAGATGCTGCGCGACAAGGTTTCCGGCCTGCCGCAGGTGGATGTGGCAACCATCGTCGCCAGCAACGGCGATGTACTGAATTTCACCCGTTCCTTCCCGCCGCCGCCGATCAACCTGGCGGATCGGGATTATTTCCAGGCGCAGAAGGAAAAGCCCGACCTCGGGCTGTTCGTCAGCATCCCGGTGCGAAACAAGGGCAACGGCAAGTGGGTGTTTTATCTCAGCCGCCGGCTTAATGACGCCCACGGTAATTTCATCGGTCTGGTGCTGGTCGGCCTGTCGGTCGAGCAACTGACCCGGCACTTTGCCCAGCTCGGGGAAAGCCTGGGCGAGGGCGCGTCGATCAATTTCTATCGCCGGGATTTCGCGCTGATGGCCCGCTGGCCCTGGCGGG